>DASWAC010000181.1:0-7494 GCA_036391335.1 Ktedonobacterales bacterium | reverse complement strand
GGCGGGGGCAGCGCTGGTCGTGGGTGAGCGTCCCGTGCCTGCGGATTTCCCCGGCGATCGAGCCTACGCGCAGGTCGAGAATGCGCGCCGCGAGCTCGGCATGCTGGCGAGCGCGTTCCTGGGGCATCCGTCGCGGCGGATGGAGGTCATCGGCATCACCGGCACCGATGGGAAGACCACCACCACCTATCTCGTTGATTGGCTGCTGACCCATGCCGGGCTCTCAGTCGGGCGCACCACTACCGTGGATTACCGGTTTCCCGGCGAGGAGCCCGTGGCGAACAACTCACGCTTCACCACCCTCGAAGCGCCTGAGGTGCAGCGGACGCTGGCCGAGATGGCCGCGCACGGGGCGCAGATCGCCATCGTCGAGACGACTTCCAGCGGGCTCGCGCTCCATCGCGTGCACGGCATCGCCTATGATATCGCCGTCTTCACCAATCTCACCTCAGAGCATCTGGAGGTGCACGGCACGTGGGAAAGCTATCGCCGCGCCAAGGCGATGCTCTTCGAGGCGGTGGATCCCGCGGCGCCCCCGAAGCCGGTGAAGGTCGCCGCGCGACGCCTCTGCGTGCTGAACGCGGATGACCCCTCGTGTGCCTATATGCGCGGGTTCGCTCGGGTGGACGTGCTGACCTATGGGGTGACCGTGCCTGCCGACGTGAGCGCCGGAGCGGTTACCCTGCGCGAGGATGGCAGCGCGTATACCGTCCGGTTCCCCGATGGCGTCTCGGTGCGCATCGAGTCGCCGCTGGTGGGCGACTATAACGTCGCGAACTGCCTCGCCGCTCTCAGCGTCGGCTATGCGCACGGCATCGAGCCTGACGTGATGGCGCAGGCAATGGCGACCTTCCCCGGCGTGCCCGGCCGCATGGAGCGCATCGTGGCTGGCCAGCCATTTACCGTGGTCGTAGACTATGCGCACACCGCCGAGAGCCTGGGCAAGATTCTGCGTGTGCTGCGGCCCATCACCACCGGCCGGCTCATCGTGGTGTTTGGCTCTGCGGGCGACCGCGACGCGACGAAGCGCGCCCCCATGGGCGCGGTGGCGGCGCGCGAGGCTGACTTTGGCATCATCACCGATGAGGATCCTCGCACTGAGGATGCCATGGACATCTTGCGGCAGATCGCCACTGGGATGGAGGCCGCCGGCGCACACGAGGGTGAGCGCTATCGCTGCATCGTCGGGCGGCGGCTGGGTATCGAGGCGGCCATGCGCATGGCACGCCCTGGCGACACGGTGTTGCTGGCGGGCAAAGGTCACGAGCAGAGCATCGAGATCGGGCGGGTCAAGACGCCATGGGATGACCGGCGGGTCGCCCGGGAGGTGCTGGCCGAGCTCGGGCTCAGTGTCGAGGTCTAGTCACACTTGAGGAAGTCCTGTGTCGGGTAACCGTAAACAATTCAATTCCGTCCTATGTCGTGTACCATCACTACCTGGATGCGGGACGCGAGAGGAGCGCATGCTGTGGGTGAACAGCAAATCCCAACAGGGATAATCCTGCTATGCGCCAGTGGCGCCGCGCTGGTCATCACCGCGCTGGCGTCATTCGTGCTGGTGCGTCTCTTCCCCTGGTTCCGCAGCGGTGAGCGCAAGACAGGCAATTTTCGTGTCGATCAATCTTCCGGTACTTTTCATGTGGAATCGGTCACCAGCAAGGGTAAGCGGAAGCTCACCGTAGGCTCTGCCGAGCTGCCCCTGGTGGGTGGCGTAGCCCTGCTGATCGGCGTGATCACCTCCGCGGTCGGCACCGGCGTCTGGCTCTCGCTGAACGATCCCAATCACTGGGGCCGTGATCAGTGGGTGCAGCTGGGCATCGTGGTGCTGGCCACTGTTGGCTTTGGCCTCGTCGGCTTTGTGGATGACTGGCGTAAGGTGCACCGTGGCACGGGCATCAGCGAGCTGCAAAAGGCGACGGGCGTCGTCATCGTCTCGCTGCTCGCTGCCATCGGGCTCAACCGCCTGCTCGATGGCGGCCTTTCCGCGAAGTTCCCTTACCCGCCCTACAGCGAGTTCCCGTTCCTTGGCCATGTGCTCATAGACACCCATTTTGCGTGGATCGTTTTCTTCCTGCTCATTACCGTCACTGTCACCAGCGCCACCTCCCTCGCGACCGATTTCACCGATGGCATGGATGGCCTGGCCGGCGGCGTGATCATCAGTGTGGCCCTGGCGCTCGCGGTGGTGCTGGCAGGCTTCGAGCATTCGCAGCTTCTGGTGCCATGTATCCTCCTGCTGCTGGTGGTGGCGGGCGCCACACTTGGCTATCTGCCATTCAACTGGCCCTCCGCATGGGGTGGGCGTGATAGCACCGGTCCGAAGCGGCGTGCGCGGCTCATCATGGGCGACACCGGCTCACTCGCGCTCGGCGGCTTGCTGGCGCTGGTGGCCATCATCGGGCGCATCGAGTTCTTGCTCATCATCGTTGGCGGCATCTTCGTGCTCGAAGGGCTCTCGGCCCTCATCTCAGCGCGTGTGCTCGTGCGGTTCTACCGGGTCGCGCTCTTCAACGAGCGTTTCCGCGCCAAGCGTGGCTTCCCGCATACGGAGCTGCCGCTGCCCTTCCTGGCGACGCCGATGCATCATCACTATGACCTGCTCGGCTGGAACCGGAAGAAGCTCGTCTATGGAGCCTGGCTACTGGCGGCGCTGCTGGGGATGCTGGGCGTGGCCAGTGTGATCGGGAACTTCACGTGGGAGCGCTACCTCGCTCGCATCGTGGGGATCTTGCTCTTGGTGGCCATCTGGCAGGCCGGCACCATCACCCGTGGCTTCTTCATCGGGCTGCAGCCCACCGGCGCGGTGACGGGTGACCCCAATCAGGAAGCCCCGCGCAAGCTCGCGCTTTACTATGGCCTGCCCTTCCGCCTCTTTGGCTATCCCCTCTATCGCCTGCGCACCTCGGTGAGCACCACCCTCGAGTCGTTCGAGTCACCCATCGAGCAGCTCTCGCTCTGGCAGCGCATGAGTGTCTTCGACGCTCGCGCTCTCCTGGGCTATTACTGCTATCGCGCCGGTGATCTGGCCGACGCGGTGCGCGTCTGGAGCCTGATCCCCGCGCCAAATCTCGAGGTGCGGCCACAGATTCGCGACATGATGACCGAGGCGAGGAACCAGATCGAGCTGCAAGAGCCGGGTGCGCCTGCCCAGCCGGCGCCAGACCCGTCGGGCGAGGCCGGCACAGTCGTGGATTCCGCGGAGGATCGCCCACTGTGGAGCGCCAACATGTGGGCCTCGGTGGCCATGCCGCCGCCCACCAGCGACAGCCAGGTGCTGCCGGTCGTGCGTCCCAGTGAGGCGCCCACGGGTATGCTGGCAAAGCCCCCCGCGAGTGCTCCGGCTGAGGGCGAGGCCTTCCCGGCCCAGCCTGCGCCCGACGTGACCCCGGCTACCGAGACGGCAGACCGCTATGAGGCCGCGCCGGATGGGGACGCTCCGACGGAGGCTGACACGGACCCCACGGCAAAGCGACTCGCGGTGCGTGACCGTGGCGCATAGCGTGGCATCATTGCGACATGCGCGCCCGAGATGGCTCAGCGCACCACGGTGAGTGAGCGCTCACGCCTTGTGAAAAGGGAGGCCCGCGCATGATCATCGCTCTCGCTGGCCGGCGTGTGGACGCCGCGAATGCTGATACCCCGCGTTTTCCGCTGGCCAATGCGGATGAGGTAAAGGAGCGCATCCGCCAGACCTTCAAGACCCTCGATGCTACCGCCATTGTCAGTGCGGCAGCCTGTGGCGCGGACCTGCTGGCGCAGGAAGTCGCCATGGAGATGGGGCTACGTCGGCGTGTCGTGCTCGCGCTGAGCGTGCGTGAGTTTCGCGACGCCTCGGTCACGGATCGCCCTGGCGACTGGGGTCCGCGCTATGACAAGGTGATCACGAGCCTCACCCGGCCCAAGGATAAGCTGATCACGATGAAGCTTTCGGCGGCAGATGACACCGCCTGGGAACAGAACAACAGTGCCATCCTGGATGAGGCTGAGGCCATCGCCAGGGGGCGCAAAATGGATCCCAAGCGCGAGGTGGTCGTCGTCGTGGTATGGGATGGCCACTCACGTGGCGAGAGCGACTTGACCGAGCAGTTCATGCGCGAGGGCGAGCAGCGCGGCCTCCGGGTGGAGACCGTGCTCACCCTCTAGCACTCACGCGAGGGCATGCCATTGCTGATGCTCGGCATCCATCAGCGACTCTATCTCATCCACCCAGCGGGCGAACTGCGCGGAATTGCCGGTGCTAGGATCGAAGTCACTCATCTTGTCGAGGGCCAGCGAGAGGCGCACACTGGTGAAGCTATAGCTCTGCAACAAATCCTCATAGTGCCGTGCGGCGACCCACGAGGCGATGCCGCCAACCCCGGCCACGACCAGCGGCCAATAGTTCGCGCTGAGCAGGCCGAGCGGTGCGGTGTCGCGTAGGCTGGTGGCATGCAGGATGAGGAGTGTGATGCCTGCCGCATAGACGAGAAAGGTCATCACCCGCCAGAAGTTACGCTTTCGCCTATATTCCTTGGCGCGCAGCAGATACCAGTCACGCTGAGAAGCCGCCCGCTCTGTGCGATAGCGCTGATACTGGTCGGCAAGCACGGCATTACGCAGCACCTTCATCTGATCGGTAATCTCGCTCTTCGCCGCGCCGATGGGGAGGTCAAGATTCGCCGTCTGGGTGACCAGCTCTTCCACCTTGCTGGAATACCAATCCTCAGCTGTCGAGAACTGTACCACGCCCGTGCCGAGGTCGAAGTCAGTGGCCTTCGTCGCATAGCGCCAGGCGAGCGAGGCGTCTGTCTCACCGATATAACGGCTCTGGCGCCACTTTTCGCCGGGCTTCCAGATGAAGCGCGCCCCCAGTGCGAGGGCGGAGGCGCTCAGGGTGATGGCAGTGGCGATGGAGAGTGCTGCCGGCTGGCCTCCCCACACCTGAATCCGAATGAAGTTATTGATCACATCGGTAATCTGCGGAATCTGTGACGCCACCACGGCCGCCGCGCCAAGCAGTGAGAGGGCAATCTCGAGACCGATAAGGAGTTTATGGAATGACTGCTGGCCTTTCGCAGTGTCGTCAGTGCGGCCGTAGAGGGCCGGGAGAAATTCCTGGTCTCGCCCTGGTGAGTTCGGCTGTGTCGCCATGAAGTGCACAATCCTTCCGGGGGTATGAGAGAGCACGAGCCAGCCGCATTTTACCATCAGCCGGGCGATATGGCGAGATCTGCGCTCGCTCGCGCGCCAAGGATGCGGGCAAGCGGTGGGCAGTCTATACTGGACGCGAGACGCCCCTACGCCAGCGCGCCTCAGCCTTAGAGAAGTGGAAAGGGATCGCTCATATGCCGCGCTTCGTGCTCGCGCTCGACCAGGGGACCACCAGCTCGCGCGCGCTCGTCTTCGATGCCACAGGCAACGTCGTGGCGATGGCGCAAGAAGAATTTCCGCAGATCTTCCCGGCGCCGGGCCTGGTGGAGCATGATCCTGAGGCGATCTGGGCGACACAGATGCGCACGGCGCGCATGGCGCTGGCCCATGCCGCGGCCACCCCGGCGGATATCGCTGCCATCGGCATCACCAACCAGCGCGAGACCACGATCGTCTGGGACCGCGCCACCGGGAAGCCGATCCATAACGCGATCGTGTGGCAGAGCCGCCTCACCGCGCCACTCTGCGAGGAGCTTCGCCAGCGTGGACTGAGCGAGACGGTGAAGGCGAAGACGGGGCTGGTGATCGACCCCTATTTCTCAGGAACCAAGATTACCTGGCTGCTCGACAACATCTCTGGCGCACGCGAGCGGGCTGAGCGCGGCGAGCTGCTCTTTGGCACGGTAGACACCTTCCTCATCTGGCGGCTCACCGGTGGGCAGGTCCATGCGACGGATTATTCGAACGCGTCGCGCACGCTGCTCTTCAACATCCACACCCTGGCCTGGGATGACGATCTGCTGCGCGAGCTGCGGGTGCCTCGCGTGATGCTGCCAGAGGTCCGGCCGTCCAGCCAGGTATATGGCCAGACGGATCGCGACCTCTTTGGCGCGCCCATCCCCATTGGTGGTGACGCTGGCGACCAGCAGGCGGCGACCTTCGGCCAGGCGTGCTTCACGGCGGGCATGGCGAAGAACACCTATGGCACGGGCTGCTTCATGCTGTTGAACACAGGGGGCCAGCCCCATACCTCCAGCTCTGGGCTGCTGACCACCATTGGCTGGGGCCTCGGCAGCGCTGAGCGCCCTGACATCACCTACGCGCTGGAGGGCAGCGTATTTATCGCGGGGGCGGCGGTGCAGTGGCTGCGTGATGGCCTGGGCATCATCAAGACGAGCGCCGAGGTCGAGTCGCTTGCCGCGACAGTGGCGGATAGCGGCGGCGTCTATGTCGTGCCGGCCTTCGTGGGGCTCGGCGCGCCGTATTGGGATGACCGCGCGCGTGGGGGCATGCTGGGCATCACCCGTGGGACGACGGCGGCGCATGTGGCCCGCGCCACGCTCGACGCCATGGCCTATCAGACGCGTGATGTGCTCACCGCGATGGAGGCCGACGCGCGAACCTCGCTCAGCGCGCTGCGGGTGGATGGCGGTGCCTCGGTCAACAACGCGTTGATGCAGTTCCAGGCAGACCTGCTAGGGGTGCCGGTGCAGCGGCCCAAGGTGCGCGAGACGACGGCCCTGGGCGCGGCGTATCTGGCGGGGCTGGCGACGGGCTTCTGGGCCAGTCAGGATGAGCTTGCGTCGCACTGGGCGCTCGACCAGGCATTTACTCCCGCCATGCCGGTGGAGCAGCGCGACCACCTCTATGCGGGCTGGCAGAAGGCTGTCTCGCGCGTGCGCGCCTGGGAAGATGCCTAGCGCCTCCGGCGCACGGCCCGCACCACGGGAATTGCCGCGAGCAGCGAGCCCGCCAGCGCTACGGCTGATGCGACCTCCAGCTCGGTGATGCCGCTGCCGCCAAAGGAAAGCGCGCTCACGAGATCGGCGCTGGTGAGACGGGCCAGCACGGCGTGCGCGACGGAGACGATCGCGCTGAGGAAAAGCGAGAGTGAGGTCCCCGCCGCCGCGGCGAGCAGCGCGGGCGATCCGCTGCTGGCGTGCCTGGCCATCCTACGCCCGGCGAGCAGCGTGAGAATGGCGCTCAGCACGACGGCGATGAGCACGGCGACGAAGATACCCGGCCGGCGCAGCGCCAACCCCCAGAAGCCCATCCCGGTGGCCAGCACGCCCAGTGCCGAGGCGATCAGCACTTCGCTCCAGCCCGGCGCCGCGCGATTCCCGGTGAGCAGCTCGCCCACCCCCACAATGGCCGCGATGGCCGCAGCGAAGGCGGTCACATAGACCACTGCGGCCAGATAAGGCAGCAGGGGCGAGGCGCCATCGGCAGCGAGCCAGATGCCGCGCAGCCGGTTATCCTCGCGGATGAAGAAGAGGTCCGCGCTGGCAAGGAATGCGACCAGCGCGCCCGCGCAGATGAGCGCGGCGAGGGAGCCGTCGCGCAGGGAGCGTGTGGCGCCGGGGG
>DASWAC010000180.1:0-7821 GCA_036391335.1 Ktedonobacterales bacterium | reverse complement strand
AGGTTCAGCCCGTTGAGCGCCTCGATGGTGCGGAGCAGATCGGTGTGCTTGAGCGGCTCGCCGTACTTGCCCGGCTTCACGTTCGCGCCCACGAAGAGCGTGAGGATATGGTCTGTGGTGCCATCATCCTCATCCCACGTGACAACGAGAAGGCTCTTGTGATTCACGGCCCACTGCGCATAGGGCTCGATGTTATCGTGCAGCCAAGTATCGCCATCGCTCACCGGACCCGAGTGCATGTCGTGATATTGGCTCGGCACGACGAAGGCCACGGTGGGAAGCTGCGTGAAGTCGGATGGGAAGGCACTGAACGGCTGATTGACGCTGGCCGGGACAGTATCGAAGTTCACCCAGGGATTGTGCTTGCGGGCATAGGTGTCGCCATTGGCAAAGCAGCCGGTGAAGCCAGGCTGCGGCAGATCCTCGCTGTAGCCGGTGAAGGTCTTCCCCGCGGCGATGAGCTCGCTGGCCAGGTTTGGTCCCGTCAGCCGCTGCGGACAGGCATCGCTGATGAGGCCAAAGGTGGACCCTGCGAAGAGGGCGAGGTAGTTCGGCTGGCTGGGATGCGTCAGCACGCGGTAATTGGTAAAGACCGCGCCGCGCTGCATGAGGCTGTTGATCTCCGGAGCATCCTGGGCGCTTACCAGGCGATCATAATTCTGATTCTCCTCGACGACCACGACGATGTGATTGAAGTGCGGCAGGCTTCCGGCATCGGTGGCCGGCCCCGAGGGCGCGGTGTCCGTCTGGCTGCCGACACATCCCGCCAGCCCCGCAATGAGCAGCGCGCCTCCTACCATATGAGCGAGTCCTTTGCGATAAGGTGCTGTGAGCCATGCCATACATCATTCTCACTCTCTCGTCACGATACTCATGTTGTGCTGAGGATATCATGACGACATTCACTCTTGAACTTTTCGCCTCACCACGGGCATATGCAAGGTGAGCGCGCGGCTGTGCGCGGCATGACTGTGAGGCGGTAGATGCATGGCTGACGGGCCTGACGAGCTGGTGGGACGGATCGCGCTGGGTGATCACGACGCGCTGCACGCCCTCTACCTGGAATTTCGTCCTCGTCTGTGGCGCTATCTCGCCGCTCAATATGACCTGGAGCCCGCATCCCTCGATGATCTCCTTCAAGAGGTATTTCTCGCCGTGTGGCACGCAGCGCCGGCATACCGTCCGCAGGGGCGAGCCGCGGCCTGGATCTATGCCATTGCCCGGCACCATGTGAGTCACGCCCGGCGTGACGCCTCCCGGCTGCCAAAGGACGCGCCCATCGCGGATTCCAACGACGGCGAGCCAGCGCCTGCCGCATCATTTGAGGATGGCCTGCTGACTCGTCTGGCGTTGGACGACGCCCTGGCGCAGCTCACGCCAGCCCATCGCGAGGTGCTCAGGCTCGCGTTCATGCATGGCTTCTCGCTGCAAGAGATTGCGCAGATACTCGAGGTGCCGGTGGGCACCGTCAAGAGTCGCATCAGCTATGCCCGTCGCGCGCTCATTCGCGAATACGCCACGGCTAATGGTTCGGAGGAGGGCGCACGATGAACGCCGACCATGACATGTCCGAGCTGCTGCCCTGGTATGCCGCCGGAGGCCTCAGCGAAGAGGGGCGCGCGCGAGTCGAAGCGCACCTGGCGAGGTGCGCCATCTGCCGCGATGAGCTGACCCAGTGGCAGGCGGTGGGCGCCATGCTGACGCACGCTGAGGCGCGCATTCCCGCTGATAAGCATGCTGAGGCCGGTTGGGCAGCCCTTGCGAGTCGCCTGGATGACCGCGACACACCAATGAATGCTGAAGAGGGCGCGGCGCTGCGTCAGGACATCGCCACTGGACAGCCAATTCGCTGGAAAGGACCCACGCCTATGCTCACGCCACGTGTCAGCTCGATTCCGCGCCGCCCGCTCGCCGCGATCGGGGTAGCCGTCTCGCTGGTGCTCATCGTCGCCATAGTGGGCACATTTGCTGCTTTGCGTGGCTTTCAGCGCCACCCTCTTGGACCCTCGAAAACTCCGGTGGCCACGCTGCCTTCAGACCATTGGACGCTTATCCATCCAGGCCCCACGAATACCGGACTTCCGCTCAATGCGGCAATCGGGGGTCTTGTCATGGTCGCCCCAGGAGATGGCTGGGCAGTCGGTGCGAGTTATGACGAGTCGGCACCGACTACCTCAAGCGACCAGGGGACTCGAACGCTGCTCAGCGGGCTGATCTTGTGTCTGCACAATGGCACATGGACCGTCTCGCCCGATAGCCCGAATGACGTGGCGCTCTCGCACCTGTGGATGCTCTCGCCCACTGAAGGCTGGGCCAGCGATGTCGCATATTCGCAGTTCTACCACTTTCAGTCAGGGCACTGGTTAGCGTCCCAGCCGCCAATGCCATTGCCTGCCAGTCCAACGACTGATCCCAGAGGCCATTATGTGGTGGATCAGATGTATATTCGGGCGTCAAATGACATGTGGCTTACCGGATATTATGCGAACACGCTCACCGGCACAGGTCAGCCAATCTCCCTATGGCATTATGATGGCCGCGTCTCGACCCACATAGTGGACACTTCGCAATCGGAGTCGCCCATGCCAATCTTTCCGATTGGGCCTGACGAAGCCTATTACTTTGCGCTCTCACCAACGGGCTCGAACGTTGTGGATGCGGGGACGCGGACCATACGGCTCAAGCATGTCCTCCACGGACAAGTGACTTCAGTGCTCACCACCGATCCTGGTAATGTTCTAGTAAACCTTTATGCCGCCGCGAGTAATGATGTCTGGGTAACCGCGGAATCCCATGAGCTGCCAAGCAAAGTAACTGTATATCACTTTGATGGCGCCACGTGGTCTCGTGTGAGCATGGGTATTCCCGCGGATGTGTGGCGCGTGGTGATGACCGGCAGCACTGAGGGCTGGGGGCTGGGGTATACCCTTGAAGAGGGCCCTTCACACGAGCCATTTGGGCAAGCATTGACTGCCCTCTATCACTTCAAGGATGGCGTCTGGACCCGAGCCAACTTGCCCAGTGGGTACTTATTCGATTTGGGCAGGATTAGCGCGACTTCCCTTGGAGAAGCCTGGGCTGTAGGTGAGTCACTAATCTTCTGGGCCAGAGGGATGCCACATGAGCAAGGCTTAACCGCTCCTAGTGGAGGACTCTTTTCCGGCACCGGATTCGTACGGGATGTGCTGCTGCATTATGTCAACGGGAAGTGGGTGCAATATACGGGGGCGAGCTGACGTCGGCGCTAACCGCGCCGCGTCTCACGGCTTGGCGCGGACCCGTCGCAGAGATGGATGTACGTCGCCGCTCTCTTGCTCTGCTTCCATCGTGTCTGATGCACTCTCTGGCAAGCGTATTCATCGGCCCCGCCTAAAGGGCTCGCGCAAAGCACCCTGCGTCTCCGTCTGGTGGCTGCCGTTGCCACCTGCGCAGCGTGGCCGCACATGGGCCATCTGCACACGGCATGCCGCCCTAGCGTATAATTCAGCGGGAACGCCTCACGCACCAGCGCGCATGGCGTGACCAATGGACATCACGCAATCCGGCTCGACATGGCATCGCCGCCACGGTCGCTGCCGCGCCAGAGGAGGCACAATAGCATGGCTGATCAGCGTCCCGTCCTAGTGAGTGCGGTGCGCACCCCCATCGGACGTTTTCTGGGGTCGCTCTCATCGCTCACCGCGACCGAGCTGGGCTCCATCGCCATCCGAGAGGCCATCAAGCGCGCGGGCATCGACGTGGCCGAGGTTGACGAGATCATCATGGGCAACGTGGTCAGCGCGGGCGAGGGGCAGGCTCCCGCCCGGCAGGCGGCGCTGCATGCCGGGGTGCCGGCTGATGTCCCCGCCGTCACGGTCAACAAGGTCTGCGGCTCTGGCCTCAAGGCAGTCATGCTGGCCGCCCAGGCGGTGAAGGCGGGCGACGGCCAGCTCTTTGTGGCCGGCGGCATGGAAAGCATGAGCAATGCGCCCTATCTGCTGCCCAAAGCGCGCACGGGCTATCGCATGGGGAATGGCCAGCTGGTGGATTCCGTCGTGACCGACGGCCTGTGGTGCGCCTTCGAGAACGTGCACATGGGCGAGGAAGCCGAGATCGTCGCCGACAAGTTTGGCGTCACCCGCGAGATGCAGGACCAATTCGCCTATCACAGCCACATGAAGGCGGCGACCGCGACCGAGGCGGGCAAGTTCCGTGACGAGATCGTGCCGGTAGAGATCGCGCAGAAGAAGGGCTCGATCATCGTTGATCGCGACGAGTCCATCCGCCCCGACACGAGCCTCGAAGCGCTCTCCAAGCTGCCGACAGCGTTCCGCAAGCAGGGTGGCACCGTCACCGCGGGCAACGCGCCTGGCCTCAATGATGGCGCTTCGGCAACCGTGGTCGCCAGCCCGGCCTATGCCGAGGCGCACGACCTGCCCACGCTGGCGCGCATCATCGGCTATGCCGCCGCCGCCATCGAGCCGAAGTATATCTTCGCCTGCCCACCGCGCGCGGTGAATAAGCTCTTGCAGCGCACCGGCATGAAGATGAGCGACTTCGACCTGATCGAAGTCAACGAGGCCTTTGCCGCGCAGGTGCTGGCAAATGGGCAAGAGCTCGACTGGAACTGGGACAAGGTCAATGTGAATGGTGGCGCGGTGGCTCTGGGGCACCCCATCGGCGCCAGCGGCGCGCGTGTGCTGAGCACCCTCGTCTATGAGCTGCGACGGCGCGGCGGTGGTCGAGGCCTGGCGACGCTCTGCCTGGGTGGCGGCGGCGCGGTGGCGATGGCAGTCGAAGTCTAAAGGAGAGCCCCGATGCTCGATCAAAAGCCAAAGGCCAAGCGCAAGGCAGCCAAGCGCGAGGGCACGCTCTTCCAGCCGGAGACCGTCGCGGCCATCGAAGCGGAACAGGCGCGGTGGGAGCAGACCACCGTCGCGAAGGCGCACCAGCGAGTGCCTGAGAAGAGCGTCGAGGTGCACACGCAGTCGGGGATGCCGATCAAGCGGCTCTACACGCCTGCCGATGTGAAGCAGCTCGACTTCAATGAGGATCTCGGCTTCCCCGGCGAGTTCCCCTTCACACGCGGCGCGCAGGCCACCATGTATCGTGCGAAACCCTGGACGATGCGGATGTTCGCTGGCTTTGGCACCGCCGAAGAGACCAACGAGCGCTTCAAGTATCTGCTGGCGCAGGGCCAGACGGGCCTCTCGGTCGCGTTCGACATGGCCACGCTCTATGGCTATGACCACGATCATCCCATGGCTCTAGGCGAGTTTGGCAAGTGCGGCGTCGCCGTTTCCAGCCTGGCCGACATGGAGGTGCTCTTCGACGGCATCCCGCTGGAGAAGGTCACCACCTCGATGACCATCAACAGTCCGGCCCCGGCTATCTGGGCGATGTACATCGCCGCCGCCGAGAAGCAGGGTGTGCCCATGGCCGCACTCGGTGGGACGCTGCAGAATGACATCCTCAAGGAATACATCGCGCAGAAGGAATTCCTCTTCCCGCCGGAGCCGTCGCTCAAGCTGGTAGTGGATACCATCGAGTTCGGCACCAAGCACATGCCGCGCTGGAACACGATCAGCATCAGCGGCTATCACATCCGCGAGGCAGGGGCCACGGCGGTGCAAGAGCTGGCCTTTACCCTCGCGGACGGCTTCGAATATGTCGAGGCGTCGCTGCGGCGAGGCATGAATTTGGATGACTTCGCGCCCCGGCTCTCGTTCTTCTTCGATGTGCACAACGATTTCTTCGAAGAGGTGGCGAAGTTCCGCGCGGCGCGGCGCATTTGGGCTCGCCAGATGCGCGATCATTACGGCGCGAAGGATCCCCGCTCGTGGACGCTGCGCACCCACGCGCAGACGGCCGGGGTCTCGCTGACGGCCCAGCAGCCGCAGAACAACGTGGTGCGCGTGGCGCTACAAGCGTTGGCCGCCGTGCTCGGTGGAACGAACTCGCTGCACACCAACTCGCTGGATGAGGCGCTGGCCCTGCCGACGTCTGAGGCGGCGCTGACAGCCCTGCGCACGCAGCAGGTCATCGCGCATGAGAGCGGCGTGACGAATACGGTTGACCCGCTGGCGGGCTCGTATTTCATCGAGGCACTGACGGACGAGACAGAGCGGCAGGCAATGGCCTACATCGAGCGCGTCCGCGCGCTTGGCGGCGTGCTCGAATGCATCCGCAACGGCTTCTTCCAGCGCGAGATCGCCGAGGCGTCGTACCAGTTCCAGCGCGAGGTCGAGGCGGGTGATCGCATCATCGTCGGCGTGAACGGCTTCGAGATGGAGGAGGATCTGCGCGTGCCCACCCTCTACGTGGACCCCGCGAAGGAGCGCATCCACCTCGACCGGCTAGAGCGCACCCGCCGCGAGCGTGACAATGAGCACGCGGGCATGGCGCTCTCGGCCCTGGCGGAGGCGACGAAGCGCGGCGAGAATACGATGCCATTTATCCTCGACTGCGCGCGAGCCTATTGCACGCTGGGCGAGATCATGGGTGTCTTCCGTGAGGTGCTCGGCGAGTATACCGAAGCGGTGGTCTATTAGCTGGCGAGAGGAGCCTGTCATGCCCATCTATGAATATCTCTGCGGCGACTGCCGTGGCAAGTTTGAGCTGCTGAGCCTGGGTCGGGATGAGATGCCAGTTGTGTGCACCGCGTGTCACAGCACCAACGTGCGCAAGCTCTTCTCGGTCTTCGCGAGCCACACGAGGGCCGGCGATGGAGCCGAGCTCTCCGGCGAGATAGGCTGCGGCGATGAGGCGTGCGCCGGTGGCATGTGCGGCTGCGGCGACTTCGCGATGGACGACTAGCTCTTCTGGGAGCAGGGGATATGACACAGATTGTGGCTGAGGCTGCCCGGATCATTCACGAGCGGCCCGCCGAAGTCTATGCCTTCTTGCGCGACTACCGCGTGAGTCATCCGCAGATTCTGCCCATGGATGTCTTTCACGATTTCACCGTGGAAGAAGGCGGCGAGGGCGAGGGCACTGTGGTTCGCTTCCGGGTCACCTCACCTGGGCGCTCGCGCGCCTTTCACATGCGCGTCAGTGAGCCGGAGCCAGGCCGTGTGCTCGAGGAGCGCGATATGGATTCCTCGATGGTCACGCGCTTCACCCTCACGCCGGTGGCTGGCGGGACCAAGACGCAGGTGCACATTCACAGCCAGTG
Source organism: Ktedonobacterales bacterium (assembly GCA_036391335.1). GTDB lineage: Bacteria > Chloroflexota > Ktedonobacteria > Ktedonobacterales > JADMIN01 > DASWAC01. The sequence goes on along the minus strand of DASWAC010000180.1, from coordinate 668 downwards.
GGATGGCTCTGGCGGCTTCGGCGGCTTCATGGAGCGCACGTTCGCGCCACGCTATCTGCAGGGCGTCTATGCGCGCGAGCTGGCGCTGCTGGAGGCCATGCGTGGGGGCGCCAGCGCGCCGCGCCCCAGGTAGGCTGTCGCCTCGCCAAGCGGCTGGCAGGCGGTCTTATACTCTGAGCACGGAGTCAACCAGTCAACCGTGAACACCCGTGGGAGCGTATCCGTGCCTGAGCAGCCGAAAAGTGATGACGTTCTCGTCGCGGAATATTCCACGCTGCGTGACGAGATCAACGCGAATTCCATGGTGGCCTCGCAGACGGTCACTGTGGCGTTCACCGCCGCGATCGCCTTCATCACGTTTGGCCTGCAGAGCGGCAGCTGGGCGATATTCTTCGCTCCGGTCATCCTCCTGACGATCCTCGCAATCTTCGTCACCTCGCAATATGACTCGACAGTGCGTATCGGCGCGTATATTCGCCATCGCTTCGAGGAAGGCGCGTTCTCACAGCTCAAGTGGGAGCGAGGTCTCAACATGATGCGCAGCAGGCTCAAGCGCGACCGCCCGACCACCAACTATGTCGCCTCGCTGGCCGTCGTCTTCATCTTGCTCAACCTCGCCTCGTGCGTCCTCTCGATCTACTTCTTCCAGCGAGACTACGGCTCGCTGC
>DASWAC010000179.1:0-6572 GCA_036391335.1 Ktedonobacterales bacterium | reverse complement strand
AGCAGGTCGTCGCGGCAGACGTAATCGTAATACCGCGCTCTTGCTCCTGGGGCATCCAGTCCATCGTCGCGGCCCCTTCGTGCACCTCGCCAATCTTGTGGATCTTCTTGGTGTAGAAGAGGATGCGCTCGGTTGTCGTGGTCTTCCCTGCGTCGATGTGCGCGATAATGCCAATATTGCGCGTACGCTCGAGGGGGTATTCTCTCGTTGCCATGGCTCCTCAGCTGGGCTATTACCAGCGGAAATGGGCAAACGCCTTGTTGGCGTCGGCCATCTTATGGGTTTCTTCCTTCTTGCGGATCGTGGTCCCCTGACCGCCTGCCGCATCCATCAGCTCGGCGGACAGCTTCTCAGCCATCGAGCGGCCACCAGGGCGCTTGCGCGAGGACTGGATCAGCCAGCGCATCGCCAGGGCAATGCGGCGGTCGCCGCGAATCTCGACAGGCACCTGATAGGTGGCGCCACCGACACGCTTTGGCTTTACCTCGAGCACGGGGGTCGCGTTGCGCAGCGCCTGCTCGAAGACCTCGATCGGATGGCGCTTGGCGCGCTGCTCGATCAGGTCGAACGCATCGTAGATGATGCGCTCAGCCACGGACCGCTTGCCATCCAGCATGAGCCGGCTGACCATGCGGGTCACGTTTTTGTTGTTGTAGCGCGAATCCGGGATGACTTCCCGGCGAGGGACTTTCCCACGTCGCGGCATACTCCACCTGCTCCTTTTCGGAAAAATCGCCAGACAACACGAAGGGCGCCCAGGCTCTCAATGCCTCGGCACCCCACCACCCCGGCGCCTTTCCCGTCAGTGGGGGCTATCCCCTGGGAGGTCACCCGGCTAGAGTCACGCGTGTCTCGTCTCACGACGACTGCGCATGGCTGTGGTATTCGCCGACCTGGCTATCGCCCACACGCGGACCCGGCGAGGGGTCCGCATCTGAGCATAACTGGTTTCGTGCGAAGCTCGTTACTTCTTCGCTTCCTTCGGACGCTTCGCGCCATACATCGAGCGAGACTGGCGCCGTTTCTCGACACCGCCCGCATCGAGCGCGCCGCGCACGATATGGTAGCGCACCCCCGGCAGGTCGCGCACACGGCCCCCACGAATGAGCACCACTGAGTGCTCCTGGAGGTTGTGGTTCTCTCCCGGGATATACGCGGTAACTTCCATCTGATTCGTCAGACGCACGCGCGCGATCTTCCGCATGGCCGAGTTCGGCTTCTTCGGGGTCATCGTGCGCACCTGGGTGCAAACTCCGCGCTTGAAGGGCGAGCCGCCGCTCAGTCGCTCGGTGCGGTTCTCCAACGCGTTGTAAGAGAACTGCAGGGCGGGCGCTTTGCTGCGCTTCGTCTTTCTGCTGCGGCCTTTCCGCACCAATTGGCTAATTGTGGGCAAATCAAGCTCCTTGCGGCACGCAACCGCGTGGCCAGTTCCTCCGTTGCATGCCGCATTCACGTTTGAACTGGCGCACAATGGAAAATGCTATCACTCCTTGGAGCCGCTGTCAATATCGAGGGGCGGGAAATCGCCATCGAAGGTCAGACCCCCGACCGACTCATCCTCTCGCGCGAGAAGATCAGTCGTGGTCTCGTAGCCATTGCCTTCGTACGACTCCCCACCCATGCCGACTGGCATCTCGAACCCACCCAGCAAGGCTCGCTGCTGGCGCTGCTTCTCACGCAGCTCGGCGCGCAGCTCGAGGCCGGTGCCGGCGGGAATGAGCTTCCCGATGATGACGTTCTCCTTCAACCCGCGCAGGTGATCGGTGTCACCCTTGATCGCTGCCTCGGTGAGCACTCGTGTGGTCTCCTGGAAGGAAGCCGCCGCGAGGAAGCTCGCCGTGTTGAGTGACGACTTGGTCACCCCCAGCAGCACTGTCTGGGCAGTGGCCGGCTCGCCACCCTCGGCCAGGGTGCGCGTATTCAGCTCCTCATAGAGGAAACGATCCACGAGCTCGTTTGGCAGCATCTCGGTATCACCGGAGTCCTCGATGCGCACGCGGCGCAACATCTGACGCACGATGATCTCGATATGCTTGTCGTTGATATACACACCGGTCGAGCGATAGACCTTCTGCACCTCGCGCACGAGATAGAGATGCACCGCCTCGCGGCCCTTGATGCGCAGCACATCCTGTGGGTCGATCTGGCCGCCCGTGAGCGCCTGACCGGCCTCGACACGCTCGCCACCGCGCACGGTGATGGCCAGCGCCGCGGGAATCACATACTCGCGCTCGTCGCGCACCTCGAGGCGAATGGCCAACGAGCCGCGCTTCGGTGAGACGACCACGCCGCCCGTGCGTGCCAGCACGTCTTCCATCCCGCTGCCCGAGGCGGCAGGCTGCTTGGCGACCACATCGCCCTCTTTGACGATCTGGCCATCCTGTACGCCCAGCCGGCTTCCCTTGGGCAGGGGATACTCATCGTCGATGATCTGGTTATCCGTCACGCGAATCTTGCGTGCGCCGGTCTCCTCTTCGATGATCTCCACATTGCCAGCGATCTCGGTGACGACCGCCTTATCCTTCGGGGTGCGCGCCTCGAAGAGCTCTTCGACGCGGGGCAAGCCCTGGGTGATGTCATCCGTCGCGCCCGCGATGCCACCGGTGTGGAAGGTACGCATGGTCAGCTGCGTGCCCGGCTCGCCGATGGACTGCGCCGCGACGATGCCGACCGCCTCGCCCTTCACCACAGGACGGCCCGTGGCGAGATTGCGGCCATAGCACAGCGCGCAGACTCCATAGGAGACGCGGCACTGCAAGACCGAGCGGCAATAGATTTCCTTCACGCCTGCCGCGAGCATGGCGTCGACGGTGTCTTCGTCGAGCTCGCTGCCCACAGTGATGTGCTCGAAGCCCGGCACGACGTGTGCCAGGGTGCGCCCCACCACGCGGCTGCGGAATGGCGCGTTCATCTCCAGGCTGTCGTGCTCGGTGATCCAGATGCCCTCAGGCGTGCCGCAGTCCTCATACATGATGTTCACATCCTGCGCCACGTCGATCAGGCGGCGAGTCAGATAGCCAGACTCCGCCGTGCGCAGGGCGGTGTCGGCCAGACCCTTGCGCGCGCCATGGCTCGAGATGAAATACTCCATCACGTTCAGGCCGTCGCGGAAGTTGCCACGCACCGGGATCTCCATGATGCGACCGGAAGGGTCGGCCATCAGGCCGCGCATGCCCGAGAGCTGGCGGATCTGCTGGAACTTCGCCTTCGTGGCACCGGAGTTTGCGATGGTGTAGACCACGCCATACGGATCGAGTGTCGTCTGCACCTTCTTCTGCATCTCGTCGGTGGCTTCCATCCAGATGGCTACGGAGCGCTTGTAGCGCTCATCGTCGCTCATCAGGCCCATGCGGAAGTCATCGTCAATCTGCCCGATGATGCCGTCGGCCTCCGCCAGGATGGTGTCGCGCTCCTCAGGCACCGGCACGTCGCTGATGCCAATGCTGACACCCGCGCGCGTGGCATAGGCGAAGCCCAGGCGCTTGATCTGGTCCGCCAGGTCGGCGGTGGCCGCCCGCCCGATGAACTTGAAGCACTCCGCGATGACACCGCGCAAGTTGCCCTTATCCATCGAGTAGTTCTTGAAGCGCAGGCTCTCTGGCAGCACGTCGTTGAAGATCAGCCGGCCCACGGTCGTCTCGACGATGGTGTTGGGGGAGATCTCCTCCGACTTGCCGGGCGCATTATAGAGCTTCGCCGTGCCGACACGCACCTTGATGCGCGCCTGCAGGGCGATGAAGCCCTGGTCATACGCGATCTGAGCCTCGCGCGGGGTCGTGAAGATATGGCCCTCGCCCATCTGGCCGGGGCGCTCCAGCGTCAGGTAATAGGAGCCCAGCACCATCTCCTGCGAGGCGCCGATGGACGGATCGCCATTCGCGGGGGAGAGGATGTTGAAGCTCGACAGCATCAAGCTGCGGGCCTCTTCCTGGGCGCGCTCCGAGAGCGGCACGTGCACGGCCATCTGGTCGCCGTCGAAGTCGGCGTTGAAGGCGGAGCACACCAGCGGATGCAGCTGGATGGCACTGCCCTCGATCAGCACGGCCTCGAACGCCTGGATGCCCAGACGATGCAGCGTCGGCGCGCGGTTCAGGAGCACCGGGTGGCTGTGAATGACCTCTTCGAGGGCATCCCATACCTCCGGGCGCACCCGCTCGACGAAGCGCTTGGCGCTCTTGATGTTGTGCGCATGCCCGTGCTCGACCAGCTTGCGCATGACGAATGGCTTGAAGAGCTCGAGCGCCATCTTCTTGGGCAGGCCGCACTGGTGGAGCTTCAGGTCAGGCCCGACCACGATGACCGAGCGGCCCGAGTAGTCCACACGCTTGCCCAGCAGGTTCTGGCGGAAGCGCCCCTGCTTGCCCTTGAGCATGTCTGAGAGGCTCTTGAGCTTATGATTGCCGGAGCCTGAGACCGCGCGGCCACGGCGTCCGTTGTCGATGAGGGCATCGCATGCCTCTTGCAGCATGCGCTTCTCATTGCGCACGATGATCTCCGGCGCGCCGATCTCCAGCAGCTTCTTCAGCCGATTATTGCGGTTGATGACGCGGCGATAGAGGTCGTTGAGGTCGCTGGTGGCAAAGCGTCCGCCATCGAGCTGAACCATCGGGCGCAGCTCAGGGGGCAGCACCGGCAACACCGTGAGAATCATCCACTCAGGCCGGTTCCCCGACTTGCGGAATGCCTCCGTCACGTTGAGCCGCTTTGTCGCCTTCTTGCGGCGCTGGCCGCCGGTGGTGGCGATCTCATGGCGCATCTTCAGGGCGAGCTCGTCCAGGTCGATCGCCTCGAGGAGCCGCTTCACCGACTCAGCGCCCATGCCCGCCTGGAACAGGTCCGGCATATCCTGGTCATGCATGCGGAGCTCGCGCTCGAAGTCGCGCATCTCGCGATGCTCCTGATCGGTGAGCATCTTGCCAGGGGCCAGGTCTTCCAGCCGGCGGCGGCGCAGGTCGGTCTGCTCGCGCAGGTTGCGCTCGAACGCCTGCAGGTCGTCGTTGCGGTCGGCAATGGCGGCCTCAGCGTCGAGCTGAGCACGCAGCACCATGCGGTCCACCTCGTCGCGTGTCTGGCGGTCGAGGTCAGCGTCGGTCAGGGTGCCCGCAGCCGAGGCCTCGAGCATGCCGCGCATCTGCCCGGCGATATCCTTCACCTTGTCGAGGTGGCGCTGCTCGATGACATCACCACGCTGAGCGATGAGCTCACCGCTAGGGGTGAAGACGATCTCGTCTGTGGTGACCTGCCCTAGCTGCTTCTTGAGCGACTTGTCGAGCGCCTTCTCAGCCGCCGTCACGGCCTTGATCTCGTCTTTGCGGTCAGTGCCACCTGCCTCCGCGGCAGCCTTGGCCTGTGCCACACGCTCCTCCACCGACGACTGCAGCTCGGTCGTGCGCTCATCGCGCTGCTGCTGGATCCCGCGCACCTGCTCGGTGAGATGGGTCTCGCGCTGCTGCAGCTGGATCTGCACCGATTCCTCGATGCCACTGAGCGCACGCTGCCTGGCGTCCTCATTCACGCCGGTCACGATGAACGTGGCGTAATAGAGGATGCGCTCCAGGTTGCGCGGTGAGAGGTCGAGCAGCAGGCCGATGCGGCTCGGGGTTCCCTTGAAATACCAAATGTGGCTCACGGGCGCAGCCAGGTCAATGTGACCCATGCGCTCGCGGCGCACCTTCGAGCGGGCAACCTCTACGCCACACTTGTCGCAGACGATGCCCTTAAAGCGCACACGCTTATATTTGCCGCACGAGCACTCCCAGTCCTTCGAGGGACCAAAGATGCGCTCGCAAAAGAGACCGTCTTTCTCCGGTCGCAGCGTGCGATAATTGATTGTTTCCGGCTTTGTAACCTCACCATAGCTCCACGAGCGAATCTGGTCGGGGCTCGCCAGGCCAATGCGGATGGCGTCGAAATCGTTGACTTCGAGCATAGGTTCAGGCTCGGGCGCCTCTTGGGCGACCTGCGCCTGGCTCCTTTCCTCTGTTGCGCACCACCGCGGGATTTGCGCTCGGCGACGGAGCGTTCCGGAAATGTGGCCCGCTTCTCCACACTGCCGGGGGCACAGATGCCCCGCCGCCGGCTCCAAACACTCTCTCAGCGCCTATTCACCTTCGAGGCCGCTGATATTGATGCCACCGAGATCGGGGATTGGCTCACTGCTGGTGTCATCCACGATCACGATGCGCTCTTCGTCTTCATTGAGCACCTCGACATTGATGCCGAGGCTCTGGAGCTCCTTGACGAGCACCTTGAACGACTCCGGTACGCCTGGCTCGACGATCGGCTCACCCTTCACGATGGCCTCATACGTCTTCACCCGGCCCGTCACGTCGTCAGACTTCACAGTGAGCATCTCCTGGAGGATGTTCGCCGCGCCATAGGCTTCGAGCGCCCACACCTCCATCTCGCCGAACCGCTGCCCGCCAAATTGCGCCTTGCCACCCAGCGGCTGCTGCGTGATGAGGCTATAAGGGCCAGTCGAGCGGGCATGCACCTTGTCCTCGACGAGGTGAGCTAGCTTGAGCATATAGATGTAGCCCACGGTCACCGGCGCGTCGAACGCATCACCCGTG
>DASWAC010000178.1:0-1648 GCA_036391335.1 Ktedonobacterales bacterium | reverse complement strand
CTTCCAGCCACGGAAGCCATTGGTGACCGTCAGCATGTAGCCATACCACCGCCGGAGAACCTCGCCTTCGCTCTGCGCGATCTGGCCCACTTCCAGGTCCAGCCGCGTCATGCGACGCGAGCGCGCCGCCTGGATCGGACTGGCGACCGCGGCGAAGAGCATGGCGAGCCCCATCACGGCGATAGGGAGGCTGCACGCTGATTTTGCGACTCCCTTGACGATATCCCACGCGCTCACGCCGGCAGGCCCGCTGTAGAGCGGTCCCAGATGAAAGGGGATGAGGGTCAAGGCGATCATGAGGCCAAAGATCGCCAGTCCACTCAGGGCGATGATGGTGATGGAGAAAAAGCCGATCCGCCGTAGCGGCTTTTGGAGCACGGCACGCTGATCGAGGGTGAGGGCGCCGTTGCGATTGGCCTCCACCGCAGCTGGGTCCGTCAGCGCGCCGTAGTCATAGAGGGGATAGGAGGGTCTCCTGGCAGACCGACGCCCAATGTAGCGCATACGAGTGCGCGCCTCCACGAAAGATTACCGGCGATGCGAGTCATCTCGCCCTCAGTGTAGGGAATGGCAGGGAGCTTCGTCCAGCATTCTGGCTCATGGATAACCAGATCTTAACCTTACGGGCGGAATGGGGTTGGCCGCGTCATCAGCCAGCAGCTTCACATAGGCGGCCGTGGTGTGGCCAACGATGCTCTCAAGAGCGCCTAGTATATGCCCTCTCGGCACTGAGGTGATAGAGCACTGTGGGGAAGGCCCGAAGGCCCCAGAGCACCCATGGGCTCTGGGCTCCCCTCTCCCGCGGGAGAGGGGCAGGGGGTGAGGGCAACCAGCTGCTCTCAAAGTCGTTGATGAAGTGCGCGTGATCAGTGTAGCCAAGCTCAGCGACAGTGGGCCGCCCAGGGTACACAGCCACTCATCACGCTCTCCCAAGACAACAACGCGACTGAGGAAGATCGCGAGCACTCGCGCACGAGTTGGGAGGCGGTGCTGGCAGGCCTGAAGCGTCTGCTGGAGGCGCACAGGCCCGAGTAGCATGTCGAGCGTGCGCGCCCACGCGGCGGGGATGGCAGCATGGCGCCCTCCACCCCCACGACCGCGCTTACCGCACGGCGACTGTCGTGAGCGCGTCCTCGATATCCTTCGCATTGGGATAGAACGCCGTCTCTTCCGGCCCATTGTATGGCGCGGCAGGCGCCGCCACGGCGCGGATGAGGGCTGGTGCATGATCGAGGTCGAAGAAGCACTTCTCGGTGATAAAGGAGTGGATGTGTCGCCCGAAGCTGGTCAGATCGGCCTCCTCGGTGACCACGATGGCGCGATTGCTGCGCTTCACCGAGGCGATGATGGCCTCCTCATCGAACGGCATCAGCGTCCGCAGGTCCACCAGCTCGACAGCGCCACCGTCTGCCTGCGTGAAGCGGGTCGCCGCGATGGCGGACTCCAGCAGCATGACGCCCCAGCTCACGATGGTCGCGTGCACCTTGCCGGAGCCAATCGTGATGGTGCGCGCCTTGGCCAGTGGCTCAGTGTAGTAGCCATCCGGCACATCCCACAGCCTGGCTATCTCGGCGATAGCCGGCGCGCCCTTCGCGACGCTTGGCGGCTCCGCGCGATAGAGGCGGCCTCGCTCCAGGAAGACGACGGG
>DASWAC010000177.1:0-3696 GCA_036391335.1 Ktedonobacterales bacterium | reverse complement strand
GCCTGGTGACAGAGGTGGGGGGCCTGATGACCCATGGCGCGGTGATCGCACGGGAGTACGGTGTGGCGGCCGTCGTGGGGGTGGAGCATGCCACCCGTCTGGTCCGGGATGGGCAGCGGATCCGCGTGCATGGGACAGATGGGTACGTCGAGATCCTGCCCTAGTGGGCCTGCCCCGGTTCTACAACAGGTACCCGCGACGCCATGTGAGGTGCGGGCCGCCCCCGGCGAGAGTGCCCGCACACGCCAAAGAGCCGCCACCCCGAAGGATAGCGGCTCGACATGGCAGAGCACGGGCGATTAGCGCGTGACCGCGGGCTCTTTCGCGCGCTCGGCGGGCTTGGTGCTGACCTCAGTGGGATTCCCACGGACGATCCACACGCGGCAGGTGGCATGCTTGAGCACGTAGTCCGCGACCTCCGAGAGGACGAACTGGCCATCGCAATCCACCTCGTAAGGCACGCCGACGATGATGAGGGCGCATGCGCCATCCCCCGCCAGCTGGACGACGCTTTGGCCAATGGCGCGAGCCTGGATGTATTCGGCCTGCACGTCAAGCTTCATAGATTCCGCTACCTCTTCGGCAGCGATCAGCGTTCGCTGTGCCTCTTCCACCTGCTCAGGCATCTCGGCATCCACGGCCAGCGTTCGGGGAACGGATATGCCATAGACCGCGCTGAGCTCCACCCTATAATTAGTGTGGCTTCTCTTGTTTTTGACGACATTGCAGGCCAGGGTCATCGCTTCACGATCGACCGGGGTTCCTGAAAGCGCCACCAGAACAGTAACATGATCGCAAGCACCGTCGTGTGTCTGATCATCCGTCGGGAGCATATCCAACTCACCGGCTTGGTCATTCACGCGGGGACCACCAGTTGGCGAGCCCCCCGACTTGGCGGTGCGCCCAGCCTGGGCGAACAGCCGCTCCAGCATGCGTTGTATCCTCCTCGGGCGAGGTCAAATAATAGTGGGGCTCATCATAAAAGCGCGCCGTCATCTCACCACCTGGTGAGACGCTCGGAGGGCGCCAATGCCCCAGGGACCTAAACACAGGCGAGTTACCACCTGTCTCTGCGCAACCATAGTATACGCTTCTCGCACAATTATGACGCAATCCCCCATTTGAGTGAATCCTTCACCCGCATTATGTGGGACTAATGGGCGCGCCGCACAGGCGAAATCCTTCTCGTCGCAGCGATCCACATAGTAATACGCTGCAGCGGGCCAAGGGTAGCATCTCCCCAAAAGGTTCCACTCGCCCCGACAAAGGCCGTCACGACTTTCCCACCCGGAAGTCCCATAGCCACCGAGCATAATGCCCCCTCGCCACCACTCTTGTTGCTACAATGTGGAGTACCACCGGTTGCGAGAGAAGGGACACGGAGATGGCGTCAGCACGGGCAGCAGACAGCGAAGGCGCGGCGCCCATCAGCCCCGACGAATGGGTGAGCCCTGGGGTAAGCCGGCCCAAGCTGTTCCTCATCGGCGCAGGCATCGCGCTGGCGGCGGCGCTCTTCTTCTTTATCGCGTGGTATGAGCAGGCGAATATGATCGTCAGCTCCATCATCGGCGCGGTCTTCATCCTGTGCTTCGTGTGGTATCTCCGCATTGAGGCACCCACCCCTTTTATCGTCCGCCTCGACGCCGAGCGCATCACGCGCACCGAGCGCGGCGGCGCGCCCGCAGCCATCCCCTGGGCCGAGATAGTTCGCGTGAAAGAGGAAGTCTTCAAGTCGGGCACCGCCGTCAGCCTGAGCGTCTACCATCGCCGGCCCGGTGGGAATCCCTACCGCGCCTTCGTCGTCTATCGCGATGATATCCCCCGCTTCGACGCGCTGTTGGCCGCTGTGCGCGCCCGGCTGCCCGAGTCCGCCACCTGGCAGCGCGAGACAGTCCACGAGTGACCGCTGAGCATGATGAGGAGCACACCACATGGGCTTGCGTGACCTTCCTTTCTGGGGCCGGATCGCCGGTGAGCTGGCCAACATGGGCCTGGATTCCGTGGGCGCGAAGAAGTGCGCTGAGAAAGGGCACCGCTGGAAGGACGTGACCGCCATCGTGCTGCGCGAAGACGGGTCAGTGGAAGAGCTGCCCAAGGGCGCGGCACAGCGCTGCACCCGCTGTGGAGCCGAGCGTATGGCGGATGAGCAGCCATGATCACCGATATGGTGGCGCTGATTCGCCGCAAGCGTGACGGCGGCGCGCTCACCACTGAGGAGATCCACTGGCTGGTGCTGGCCTACACGGTGGGTGACGTGCCCGACTATCAAATGGCGGCCATGATGATGGCCATCCTCTGGCGTGGCATGACCCGCGCCGAGACGGTCGCGCTGACGCTGGCCATGGCGGCCTCTGGTGAGCAGCTGCACATGCGGGACCTCATGAGCCCGGTGGTGGATAAGCACAGCACCGGTGGGGTGGGCGACAAAGTCACCCTCGCGGTGGGTCCGCTCGCCGCGGCCTGTGGCCTGAAGGTAGCGAAGATGTCGGGCCGGGGCCTGGGGCATACCGGCGGCACCGTAGATAAGCTGGAATCTATCCCTGGCATGCGCATGGCGCTCAGCCGCGAGGAATTCGTGCGGCTGGTGGAGAAGCACGGCATCGTGATCGCGGGCCAGTCGAGTGATCTCGCGCCCGCCGACGGGAAGATGTATGCCCTGCGCGATGTCACCGCCACCGTGGATAGCATTCCCCTCATTGCCGCGAGCATCATGAGCAAGAAGCTGGCCATCGGCCCGACCCATCTGCTGCTGGATGTGAAGGTCGGTAGCGGCGCCTTCATGAAGACAGTGGCCGACGCGCGGAAGCTGGCGGAGACGATGGTGCGCATCGGCGAGGATGCTGGAGTCCGCACGGTGGCCATGCTCACCTCGATGGAGCAGCCGCTGGGCCACGCCATCGGCAATGCGCTGGAGATCGTCGAGACGATCGAGATTCTGCGCGGCGAGGGGCCTGACGATGTCACGATGCTGTGTGTGCACGAGGTGGGCGTCTTGCTGGCAATGACAGGCCTCGCACCAGATGAGGTCGCAGGCGAGGCACGCGCGCGCGCCGCCATGCGCGACGGCAGTGGCCTGGCGAAGCTGCGCGAGGTGGTGGCGGCCCAGGGCGGTGACCCCACCACTATTGACGACCCCACGAAGCTGCCGCAAGCGCCGCACCACTCGGCCCTGAAGGCGCCCCAGGCGGGCTATATCGCGGGAATCCAGGCTGAGCAGGTGGGCATCGCGTCCGTGCGGTTGGGCGCGGGCCGCATGAAGAAGGGCGACCCGATTGACCCCGCGGTGGGTCTGGTGATGCGGGCGAAGATCGGCGACCACGTGGAGAAGGGCGACCCGCTCATCGAGATCCACGCGCACACCGCGCAGGCTGCCCGATCCATCCATAGTGAGCTGCTGGCGGCCTTTAGCTGGGCGGATGCGCCCGTCGCGCCGCCCCGGCTGATCCTCGGCGCCGTCTCACGCGAGACGCTGAAGAAGCCCAGGGCGCAGCGCTAGCCCGCAGGTCGCCACTGGTGCTATTATGAGGCGTGAGGAGACTCATCATGAGCAAGATCGATCCCATTGCCGACGAGCTTTTCAAAGCCATCCGCGAGGCGGCGGCACGGAACGGGCAGACGATCGAGGACTATCTCACAGGGGGCAGCGATGGCGTGCGTGACCCCGCCAGCTCGCCCTGCTATCTCGCTGAGGCCGAG
>DASWAC010000176.1:0-2174 GCA_036391335.1 Ktedonobacterales bacterium | reverse complement strand
TCATCATGCCGTAGCGCACATTGAAGAATGTACCGACACTGTACAGGGGAACCTCTGGAGTTTCGATGGTAGTCATGCCGAGGACGAGCGAGAGCCAGTTGAACGCGAAGGGCACGAGGACGGCGTAGACGGGCCAGGACTTGATGCTCAGGCGTGTCTGAGAGACCCACCACAACAGCCCCAGGAGCGCCGCGACCGCGATGGGCCACGTCAGCGTGTCGAGGGTGGCATGGACATAGACATTCAGTGAGAGCAACATATTATGCCGCGTCGGTAGACCGGCGATGTGCTGAACGACCTTCTGCTGTGCGGTTGCGGAGTAGGGACCATTCAGAAAGGCAAATGGGCTCTTGAAGATCACCGTCTGATAGATGATCCAGGCCGCGCAGCCGGCCAGCCCGAGTGTGCCAAAGAGGAGGCCATGGGACTCCGCGATGAGCCGCCCGCGCCGCCGCCAGGCCACGACCCCGATGACCGCCAGCAGTGCCAGAGCCAGCGCCCAGCCGTCATAGCGCACCAGCGTGCCCGCCGCGGTGGCCAGCGCGCACTTCACCAGATCGTTGGCGTCGAAGGCGCGCGCCCAGCGAATGGCATAGTAGATCGCGACGATGGCGAAGCAGATGAGATCGAGCTCCGACATCGGCGTGCTCTGCATATAGAGCATGCTGGGATTCAGCATCAGCGCCAGCGCGGCGATCCAGCCGGCGGCCGTGAGGCGAAGACCAGCCCGCCCAGGCGATACATATAGACCGCGCTGACCACATAGGCCACCATCGAGGGCAGCGTGCCCGCGAAGCCGTCACGGAACAGGGTGTCATTCCACACCAGCGGCAGCATCAGGATGTGGTTGAGGGGCAGCCAGACGGTGCCCAGCTGCGCCAGGCCGGGCGTGCTGCTGGCAAAGACGCGGCGGGCAATCATCATGTGGCTGATCGAGTCACCATATGCCAGCGTCAGCCCCTGCTGGGTGTAGTAGACATAGCTGGCAACGCTGGTCACCGACGCCAGCAACGCCACCCAGGCCTCCATCTTCCAGCGCCGGGCGATGAATTGCCCCATGCGCCGGAGGCGTGGAACGGCGCGCTCTTCCCGCGCAGCGCCCGCGCCATGGGGAGCCTCGATCGCGACCGCCGCGAGCGTGCCGTGCGCCGCGATGGACGCCGCCAGCTGCCCTGCGACGCGGCGGCGTGAGAGAAGCTCGCGCCAGGCCACACCCCAACGCATGATCGGCAGCAGTGCCCTGCCCCTGTTGCTCATCCCTACCAACGTTTTCAAGGTGTTTATCTCCAGTCAATTGTCATTTGGCGAGACAGGTCATAAATAAGTGGCTCATGCGCTAGGCTGAAGAATCGCGCGAGAATAGTAGGCAGAGCTGAGGCGGCGCACATGTCGTCTGGTGACGCTATTCCTGGTAGACGTCGAGTGCTATTCCGCATCGGGCCATGACAGCGAATCCGCTATCCATCGAAGCCTATCTGTCGCATCCTCATCTGACGACGAGGCTCCAGCCCAGCGGATACAGCCCCTGGGTAGCTAGTACTACAGAGGTGGTTTCACCGGCGCTCCGCCCGTGGGCACGACCCCGCAGACGCAGAGATGGCACGGGCGCGAAACGGGAGGGGATGGCTGGGCGAGGCTCACTGCGGAGACGTGGCGCGAGAGCGCTCCACTGTTGCCCAGCTGGAGCGCATCAGCGCTGGTGATTGCTCGACCGGTCGCGGCGAAGCTGCTGCTTAGGCTTTGGTCACCCAGGCGCGGTGGCGCCACGCCCACCAGAGGCCGATGCCAGAGAGGGCGAGGGTGAACACGACGACGGCAATCTCCATACCTACTTGAGCTGCCCCGGCGCCGCCTCGACCCACGTAGATGCCATTCTCGAGGTCGAAGAGCAGACCGAGGAGGCCCAGATAGACGCCGGCGCCGCCAGCGAGGAATTGCGCAAAGATAGCATTGGGGTTCCCACGGAGGAGCCAGACACCAGCCAGTGCCGAGCTGAGGACTAGCCAGGCATCCGCCAGCGGAAAGCTATTCGCCCACGCATAGTAGATGTCAGTGTGGGCGGCGGCAACTATGTTCCGATTCCCGAACGAGACAAGCCAATAGACCACAATCAGGGCGGCGGCGACCAGCAACGCGACACCGAGGGCTCGCGCGCCTGCTGGCGTGGGGGTACC
>DASWAC010000175.1:0-11421 GCA_036391335.1 Ktedonobacterales bacterium | reverse complement strand
CGCGGTATGATACATACGCTCTGTGTTGCCGTGGCAAAAGGAGTGATTTCCCATGGGTAGCCTTGAGGGACGTGTCGCGCTCATCACCGGGGCCAGCGCGGGCATCGGGATGGCGATCGCGCGGCGCTTCATCGTGGAGGGCGCCGACGTGGCCCTCGTTGCCCGGCGCACCGACCGGCTGGCCGAGCTGTCGGGTGATGCGACCGCGCATGGCCGCCGCAGTCTACGCATCGTGGGCGATGTGCGCGAGGAAGAGACAGCGCGTCATGGCGTCGAGCAGACGGTGGCCGAGCTGGGTGGGCTCGATATCCTGGTGAATAACGCGGGCGTTGGCATCTATGGCGACCTCGTCAACACGAGCGCCGCCGACTATGACGCCATGATGGATACGAACATGCGCAGCACCTTTCTATTCACCCGCTATGCTGTGCCGATCATGCTGGCCCGGGGCGCGGGCAGCATCATCAATATCGCCTCGATGGCCGGGGTGATGGGCTTCGCGGGCGAGGCCGTTTATTGCGCCTCCAAGTTCGCCCAAGTGGGCTTCACGCAGGCGCTCGATCGCGAGCTGCGGCCAAAGGGCATCAAGGTCGGCGCGATCTGTCCCGGCGGCGTCAAGACGGAGTTCGCGATTGGCCAGGGGCGCACCGAGGCAGGCGTCGCGGCGTCTGGGATGCTGGAGGCTGACGACGTGGCGGCTGCGGTGCTGCTGATGGCCACTCAGCCGGCGGGCTCGCGCATCATGGAGATACGCATGCGTCCTATGGTCGAGCCCCTTGCCGGCCGCGACCCCGAGTAGAGCATCTGGCGAGCGGCGCGCCTCACTCACGCCGCAAAGGTCTCCAGCTCAGCGCAGACAGGAGCTCACTGTGAGTGACACGCCAAAGCGAGTGAAGAATAGCGTGGGCATCTGGGCGTTTGGCCCCAATGCGACCCGCTTCGTGCCGGATGGCTACCATCCTGAGGTGGCCAAAGAGAACATGGTGGATCGCACCAAACGAGTGGTTGAAGGGCTTGCCGGTCTGGTGGACGGGCTGGAATATCACTATCCCGGCGAGGTCAACGAGGAAAATCTCGACGCCGTGACGGCAGCTCTGGGCGACATGGATCTCTATTGCGTCGCGGCGGGGCTGCACCCCGACCCGACATATAAGCTGGGCGTCTTCATCAACCCGGATGAGAAGCTGCGCCGTGAGGGCATCGCGACGCTGAAGCGCGGTGTCGAGCTGGCGGCGAATATCGGCGCGCATTACATCATCTGGCCGGGCGCCGAGGGCTATAACTACAACTTCCATCGCGACTACGGCGCCACGTGGGACCTCTTCGCGGCGGGGGTCGCCGAGGTGGTCGAGCATGCGGTGAAGCGCGGCGTGACCGTCTTCCTGGAGCACAAGAACTCTGAGCCCGCGATGAATATCCTCATGCGCAACATCGGGATGACGCTCTACACCATCGAGCGCGTGCAGCGGCTGGGCGTGGATGTCTCGAAGCTGCAAGTGAACATGGACTGGCAGCACCTCATCATGAATGGCGAGAACCTCCCCGAATATGCCGCGCTGCTCGCCGCCGAGGGGCGCCTGGGCCACCAGCACGCCAATAGCGGCTGGGGGAGCTTCGACGATGACAACATGACCGGCGCGAGCTTCTTCTTCCAGACGCTCGAGCTGGCGATGGTGCTGCAAGACAAGCATTACGGCTCCGGTGGCGAGCGCATCGGCTATGACCTCTATCCCTACACCGAGAACCAGATCGCGGCAGTGCGCCGCAGCGTGCTCCAGTGGGAGTGGATAGACGATCTCGCCCGCCGGGTGGATCGGACCGCGCTGGCCGCCGCCCGCGCCGGTGTGGACGCGGTGAAGGCGTATGAGATCGTCTATGCCGCGCTCGGCCTCGACGCCGACTATGAGCGCAAGATCCTGGAGCGGCACAAATCATCATGAGATGCGCACGTCTGTTTCGGTACCCTTATCCCTTAGGCTAAGGAGCGCCATCCCATGGCCGATGAGACCCTGCTCGGGATCGATCTGGGCACCACGGGTGCGAAGGTGGTGCTGTGCCGCGCCGCCGATGGCCAGGTGCTCGCGACAGGCTTCGCGGCGTATCCCTTGCGGCACCCGCAGCCCGGCTGGGCCGAGCAGGATCCCGATGAATGGTGGGCCGCGTGCGGCGAGGCGACTCGCGCCTGTCTGACGCAGGCGGGGGCCGGTGCGCAGGATGTGCGCGGTGTCGCGCTCTCAGGGCAGATGCACGGCGCGGTGCTGGTGGACGCCGACCAGCGTCCGGTGCGACCGTGCATCATCTGGGCCGATCAGCGCTCGGCCGCCGAATGTGACGAGATTCACGCGCGTGTCGGGCTCTCACAGCTTGTCGAGCGCACAGGAAATCCCGCGCTCACGGGCTTCACAGCGGCGAAGGTGCTCTGGGTGCGCAACCACGAGCCGGCGGTCTTCGCCCGCGCGAGGCTCCTGCTGCTGCCAAAGGACTATATCCGCCTGCTCATGACCGGCAAGGCGAGCATCGAGCGCTCGGACGCCGCCGGGACCAACCTGCTGGACGCGCGCACTGGTGACTGGGCGCGTGATGTTGTCGCGGCGCTCGATCTGCCGGACTCACTGCTCCCGCCAGTCAGCGGCTCGACCGAGGTCTGCGGCCACCTGAGCGCCGAGGCCGGGGCGCACCTGGGGCTGCCCGCCGGGCTTCCGGTCGCAGGTGGCGGCGCGGACAACGCTTGTGGCGCGACGGGCGCGGGAGTCGTGAGCCCTGGGCTGGCGCTCCTCTCCATCGGGACGAGTGGGGTCGTGCTGGCCCCTGCCACCGAGCCGCGCATTGACCGCACGGCGCCCGTCCCGCGCATCCACACGTTTGCCCATGCCGTGCCCCACCTGTGGTATCTCATGGGGGTGACCCAGGCGGCGGGACTCTCGCTCCGCTGGGCGCGTGATGTGCTGGGCGCGGGCGACTATGACGCGATGACGGCCGAGGCCGCGCAGGTAGCCCCCGGCGCCGATGGCCTTCTCTTCCTCCCCTATCTGCAGGGCGAGCGCACACCACACCTGGATCCGAAGGCGCGCGGCGCGTGGATCGGCCTGACGGCGACGCACACGAGGGCGCACCTGGTGCGAGCTGTGCTGGAGGGGGTCGCCTTCAGCCTGAGGGACTGCTTCGACTTGCTGGCGGAGCAGGGGCTCGCGCTGAGCCAGGTGCGGGCCACGGGCGGTGGCGCGACGAGCCCGCTGTGGATGCAGATTTGCGCCGATGTGCTGGGGGCTCCGGTGGTCACGCTGGCGGCGAACGAAGGTCCGGCCTTTGGCGCGGCGCTGCTGGCCGGCGTCGCTGTCGGGCTCTACCCTTCTCTTCCAGAAGCCTGCGCACGCACGGTGCGGCTTGGCGAGACGGTGACACCAGACAGCGCGCGCGCGGCAGCATACCTTCCCCTGCTCGATGCCTATCGCGCTGCCTATCCGGCCCTGCGCGATGTGATGCACCAGCTGAGCTAGCGTTCTAGCTCGCCCAGCTGCGGGATGTCGCCAGTCGCCAGCACCTCCTTCACGCCAGGGCCGCCGGAGATGCGCAGCCATATGGGGCCCTGCCCGGGTGAAACCTCGAGGGTGAAGCGGAACGCTGGGCAGCACAGTCGCTCGTTGGCGATGAAGCTCACCAGCTCAGGATACCGGTCGGCGGAAAATCGCAGGCCGAAGCCGTCAGGCAGCTCCTCGCGCTCTACCGTGGGGTCATGCCAGACCCGCTCGATCAGTCGCTGGTGCTCTGCCAGCTCGCCGGCAGGGATGGCCCCCAGGTCGCACATCACCGGGATGCCCTGCGTGGTGTCATCTGTTGTTGCCATGTGGAATCCTTCCTTTCTTCTCGCGCCCCGTGAGCCCTTGTCACGGTGGCGAGAGACACGCTATCACTTCAAGTGCACTTGAAGTCAAGGAGGGTATTGAGCATGGAGACCCTGGCGATTGGTGAAGTTGCGCGCCGAGCGGGCATTCGCACGTCGGCGATCCGCTTTTACGAAGATATTGGCCTGCTCCCGGCACCCGTGCGCGTCAGCGGGCGACGCCGCTATGACGAGAGCACCGCTCAGCGCCTGCGGGTGATCGAGCGTATGCAGCAGGCCGGATTCACCCTCGGCGAGATTCGCGAGCTCTTCTTCGGCTTCGCGGTGGGCACGCCCCCGACCACCCGATGGACTACGCTCGCCCGTCGCAAGCTTGCCGAGCTCGAGGCGCAGCGCCAGCACATCCGGGCGATGCAGGGACTGCTGCGCGAGGGGCTACGCTGTGGCTGCCTGACCATGGACCAGTGCACCATCTGGCTCAGCGGCGCGGAGCAGGCGCCGCCGGCAGGCTGAGGCGATTCCGGCGGCGTTCACCCGAAGCGATTTCGCACATCCCCCAACGCAAATTGCCGAGACCACCGTGAGGCAGCCTCGGCAAGGGACCGGCAGGCATTGTGCGGGGATGGCGGCGTCTTAGCTCCCGCTGACCACCGGCTGAGGGGCGCTCGCGGGCCGACTCGCTGGTGTTGGTCCCACCATGCGCGACGCGGTCGCGAGTGTGCGCAGGAAGAACAGGCCAAGCACGAGCGCCAGGCCCGCAATGGAGATCCACATAATCCAGAGCGCCAGGGTCACATTCGCGTTGCTCACGAGGTTGTCGGCGAACCATTTGAGATTGGTCTGGCTGGCAGCCTCGACTGCGAAGACGAGCGGGAAGTAGTAGAGAGTTGCTCCGATGGCGAGCAGCGCCGTCGAGAGGCGATAGGCGCCCGCGTCATCATCCACGCGGCGCAAGAGCTTCACAGCGAGGGCGAGCAACAAGAAGAGGGTTGCCAGTGGGCCGGTGATTGGCAGCGCCGCGGTCGCGACGATGGACGGCTGGAAGAAGATAAAGCTCAAGGCGAATGTGGCGATCATCACCGCGTCACGCATGAGCAGGTATGACATCCACCACATGTCCGCGCCCAGCCGCAGGCCACAGCGGCGCAGCGTGCGCAGCACATAGGGCCGGCCAAGGTGCAGCATGAGGGTCAGGGTCCACAGTGCGGGCAAGAAGGCGACGATTGTCGCGACGACCCACTGTGAGCCGCCTTGTACCAGGGCCTGCGTGATCGCTGTGGCGACGTCTTCGGGTTTCATTCGAGCGCTCCCTTTCTATGGGCACAGCTGGCGCGCCATGCCAAACCATCGCTATTGGGCTGAGGGCAGTGGCTGTGCGGAAACGTCCGCCACCTCTGCACGGCCGCCAGTGCGCAGCACATAGATCACCGCGATCAGCCCTTCGATGGCGAGGATCGCTGTGGACACATAGCCGATGCCTACGGCCCAGGTGGGGTTCGTGCTGGTCACGAGCCAGTTGCTCAGGCTAGATGCCTGGCCGGCGGCGATCGCCGCGGACTGCACGCCCAGCAGATAGGGCACGAAATAGAATGCCGCACCCAGGAAGAGCAGGTAGGTGACCGCGCGGAACGCACGCGGATCGTGATCTGGGTCTCCCATGAGCTTGATGAGCAACACCCCAAAGAGTGAGACCGCCGCTAGGCTGCCCGTGAGGGGCAGGCTATCCGTGGTGACCACGTCGGGGAAGAAGAACATGAAGCTCATCACCACCCCAGAGACGATCAGCAGATCGCGCGCCGCGACATAGACCATCCACAGCAGGTCGGCGCCCAGGCGAAGGGTGAAACGGTCAATCATGTCGAGGATGTAGGGGCGGCCAAGGTGCAGCCCGAGGATGGCGATCCAGACGACGGGCAGAATTGCCGCGAGCGTCCCTTCGAGGAATTGCTCGCCTCCCGCGTTGATGCCGCTGATGATGGCCTGGGTGAGATCGGGGACTGTCATATCCATTCCTCCTTCGCGCGTGGGTGCGACACCGCACCTAATTCATCACAGTCGCCCCAGCGCTGGCATGTGCCACCGTCTTGATCGTGGGGCAAAGGTACGCAAGGTCGCAGCGCAAGCACCGGCTGGCCTCACGGCGTGCCTGTGCCTCAGTGAGGCCAAGCGCAAACTCCTCAGAGCCGGACTCAGCGACATTGCCCTTCCTCAGGGGCATCAGCTCGCGTGGTGTGGGCGCGAGGTCGAGCGTGATGACGCCATCTGGTGGCAGGGCGGATGCCGTCAGCGGCTCATCTTCGGGCAGATCTGTCACCATGGCGGGGTCCAGCCCGCGCAGGTACGCGTGGATCGTGCGTGCCGCCTGCCTGCCGTGGGCTGCCGCATGGATGATGGACTTCGGACCATACGTAACATCGCCCGCGGCGAAGATTCCCGGCGCGCCGGTGGCCAGCGTAGTCGGATTGACCAGCAGACCACCCCAGGCGGCCACCTCGACACTCGTGCCAGGCGGCAAGAATGATGGGTCTGGGGCCTCACCCACCGCAACGAGCACCGTGTCTACCGGGATGTCGAAGTCCGACTGTAGCACCGGCTCAGCGCGCCTGCGGCCCGTCGCGTCTGGCGCGCCCAGCTTCATACGCTGGCACCGCAGCGTGCTCACCTTGCCCTGCTCGCCGAGTACCCGCACAGGGGAGGTCAGCTCATGCAGCTCGATTCCCTCTTCGAGTGCCGCGCGCACCTCTTCCTGCTGGGCAGGCATCTCATTGCGCGTGCGCCGGTAGATGATATGCACCTTCGCCGCGCCCGCCCGCAGCGCCGAGCGAGCGGCGTCCATGGCCGTGCTGCCACCACCAACCACCGCCACCGCTCCGGTGAGATGCGCATCGCCGGACAGGTTGAATTGCTTGAGGAACGTCGTCGCCGGAATGACCTGCTGATATTCGAGCTCACCCGCGATTCCGAGGCGCTGGCTGCGCTGTGCGCCCACCGCGAGCAGCACCGCGCCATACTCGTTGTGCAGCTCGTCGAGGGTGATATCTCGCCCGATCGCGGTGTTGAGGCGGAACTCGACGCCAAGAGCGCGCATCGCGTCTATATCCCGGTTCAGCTCCGCGCGGGGAAGGCGGTACTCCGGGATGCCGATCGCCATCATGCCACCAGCCACGGGCATCGCATCGAAGATGGTCACCCGGTAGCCACGCCGCGCGAGATAGTAGGATGCGCTCAGCCCGGTGGGGCCGGCGCCGACGATGGCCACGCGCTCCGCTTGGACCCGACTCGCGGGACGAAGGTTGCGCTGCGCCGGCCGGCCGTGATCGGAGGCAAAGCGCTTCAAGTCGCGAATGGCAATGGGCGCGTCAAACTCGCCTCGACGACAGACATCCTCGCATGGCGCGGTGCACACGCGACCGCAGATGGAGGGGAATGGGTTTGGCTCTGCCGCGACGGTGATCGCCTCATCATAGCGTCCCTCAGCGATGAGACTCACATAGAGGCCGGCGTTGGTGCCCACGGGGCACCCGGCCTGACATGGCGCGCGGAGATCTTCTTTGCGCTCGCCCAGCCAGGTCCGCCAGCTTTGCCATGCTGCCTGGCGCTCAGCCACATGCCAGGCATGCTGCTCACCCCATGGCTCCTCGCCCGGCTCCTCGGGATACGCGCGGGTGTAGGCATCGAGTGGCTGCCAGCCATTCTCAGGTGGCAAATGTGAGACCTCGCCTCGTCGGGCATAGGCGACCTGAGGAATGCCAGACTCGATCGTGATGGCATTGGTTGGGCATTCCTGCGCGCACACCTGGCAGCCCACACACGCCGCCACCTGCACCGGTGAGAGCATCATCCAGGCACGAGATGCGTAGGCCCCAGGCACCGGGCTGGAGCTTTCACCGACACTCGCGGGCTCGCCATCGCCCGATGAGCGTGTCATATCCAGACAGCGCACCGGGCAGAGATCCATGCAGATGCCGCAGTTGATACAGGTTTGCTGGTTGACATGAAAGCGATAGGCCACAGCACACCCCCAATTCTGGAGCACAACGTCTTCGCCTGGATTGCCAAGAGTGTATTGGCATATCATCACGGCGCTATCACGTGGCCATGGGATAGCATCACATAGGCGTCACAGGCAAGCCGCGCTGTGAGATTGGGTCACGTGTCTCTTGAGCTCATGCGGGGTTTGCCTTGGCATCCGCGAGGCGCGCAAGGCTGACCCCGTGCTCATAGGGGGTGCGCACGGCCAGTCTACCGGCGCTGAAGTGATTCGGGCATCACGGGCTCTTCTCGGGGGCATCACCAGACGGTCTCAGCGAGGGCGCAGGTAACATCACAAACGGCACCCGCACAGGAGACGCAAGCCCACCTGAGGACCGCTTGCTGTGATGGACCTCTCGCCAGGTGGAGTCGTCTCGTCGCAGGCGACGAGCCTCGCACAGAAGGGGAGATCAGTGTCGCGGACCCTGGCAGTGGGGCGCACTCCTGATGACGCAACACTTCCCATGCCGCTGGCCGAGGGGGCGCGCCTCTGATATACTCGGCAACTGTCATGGGGGGAATATCCAGGAGGCTGCGATATGCGCACGGCGCTGCGAACCGCGCTGATCTGCCTGGCGGGGCTGGTGAATATCGTCTCGACGGCGATGCCCATCTGGCCCCGGCGCTACCTGCTGCTCACCAGCATCCTGTCGGTGCGTGTCGTGCTGGCCGCCCAGATGCTCACCCTCTTTTGCGGCGTGCTCATGCTCATCCTGGCCTATCCAGCTGCCGCGAGGCATCGCCGCGCCGTGTGGACCCTCATCGTCTGCGCCCTCTTGGCGGTGGCGCTCAACCTGGCGAAGGGGCTCGATGTCGAGGAAGCGCTGGTTAGCCTGAGTCTGGCTGCGGGGCTGTGGCTTGGCCGCAAGCGACTCAACGACATCCCGCTGCGCTATAGCCTGGTGGATATGGCGCGTCTGGGTCTGCTGCTGGCGGGCATTGGCGTCGCCTATACCGCCCTCGCTGAACAGGTCGAGGGCGCGCTGCACAACGCTCGTCGGCATATCGTCTTCGTTCGCCAGCAAAGCGACGTGGCCGCACACCTGGTCGGCATGGCGACGAAGCATCTCCGCTTGCAGCACATGTTCATTGACGAGACAGCCGTGCTGCTGCCGATCTTCCTCATCCTCGTCTTCCTCATCGTCTCGTGGAGCTCCCTGCGCCGAGGCGACTTCGCCAGCGTGGACGACCTCTACGCGCGGTTTGGCCGTGGCTCGCACAACTCCTTGGCGTATATGGCGAACCGTGATGATACGCTGACCTTCCTGACCGCCGATGGCCGCGGTGCGATCGCCTATCGCCTGGCGGGTCGTGTGGCCGTGCAGATCGGCGCGATCATGGGCCCGGCCGGCGAGCGCGCGAGCATCTATCGCGAGTTTCGGGCCTGGTGCGCTGAGCAGCGGCTCATCCCCGCGGCGGTCGCGCTGACCCAGGAGGAGCGAGCCTGCGTCGCGGCCAACGGGATGCGCGCGATCCATCTTGGGCGCGAGGCAGTGGTCAATCTCGCTGAGTTCTCACTCGATCGGCTGGCGAAGAAGATGCGCTGGGCCGCGCGCTCCCTCGCGAAGCGTGGCTTCACCGCCGCCATCGTGCCCGCGACAGAGATCACTCCGGCGGACCGGCTGGCGCTGGCCGCGATGGATGCCGCCTGGATCCGCGAGCGCGGCGGCCACTCCTATGGCTGCGCGATGACGCTCGGCCGCTTTCCCCGGCAGGATGAGCGCGATTGCCTGGTAGGCCTGATGCGTGATGAGCACGGCACGCCGGTGGCATATCTGACCCTGATGCCCGGCGGCGATGGCTATTACTCGCTCGACATCACCCGCCGCATTGCCTCCGCGCCAAACGCCGCGATAGAGTTCCTGCTGACGCAGACGATCATCGCTCTGCGCGAGCAGGGAGCCAGCGCCCTCAGTCTCAACTTCTCGATCCTCTCGGGGCTCTCCGGTCCCCTCGGCAGTGAGCGCCTGGCGCGGTGCTTCAGCTTCGCCGTGCAGACGCGCTCGCTGGAGGCGTTCAACAACAAGTTCTTGCCCGAGTGGTCGCCACGCTATCTCGCTGTGCCCTCGTGGTGGCATCTGCCCGACGTGCTCTATGCCATCTTGAAGCTCGAAGGCGCGGATCGCGTGCTGCTGGCCGCGCTGACCCGGCAGGCGCGCCGGGCGCGAGTGGTGGCTCATCGCGCGGCTGAGACCTTGGCGCTCGCGGGACCCGCGCCAGCAGCGAATCGCGTGTCGTCCGGGGACCACGCCAGCGCGAATATCGACTGATCGACGTAGAAGACCACGTCTTGCCCGGTGAGGGCGTCCCATGTCACGACCATGCCGCACTCGTCGCCGCAATAGACCTGTGTCACCGCCGCGATGCGCTGCCCACTGTGCGACCATGCCACCGTAAAGATCTGGTCAGGAAGCACACCCTTGGTGGGGTCGTGCGCCGCCTCGCTCACGTTATAGCCAGAGTAGGTATAGAGCACGCTACCGGTCGTGGAATCCCACACCCGCACGGTCTTGTCGAGCGAGCCCGAGGCGATGTGATGGCCATCGGGCGACCACGCCACGCTAAAGACCTTGTCGGTATGCTCATGAAAGGCGAGGCTCTGGGCGCCTGTCTGGGGATCCCATAGTCGTACCGTCGCATCAGAGGATGCCGACGCCACCCGCCGTCCATCCGGTGACCATGCCACCTGATGCACCTCGCCGGTGTGTCCGGTGAACGCGGCCACCAGCGCGCCGCTTCGCGCATCCCACACCCGCGCGACCGCATCGGCCCCACCTGTGGCCAGCACATGCCCATCTGGCGACCAGGCGATGCTATCCACCTTACCATGCTGTGCCACCAGACTCAGCGCCTGGCGCTGGCTGGCGACTTCCCACACGCGCACCAGCCCCGTCTCGTCGCCTGTGGCCAGGAGGTCGCCGGTGGGAGACCAGGCGACGCTCGTCATCGCGCCAGACTCGCTCCGGAAGGTCTCCAGCGTCGTGCCGCTGACGGAGTCCCACACTTGGGCTGTGCCATCCAGTGAGGCCGAGGCAACCCGCTTGCCATCCGGCGACCATGCCACCGCGACCACCCGCGAGGTGTGCCCGCTATAGATGCGCAGCACCTTGCCGGGTCCGGGCGTCGGCGTCGCCTGTCTGATCGCGCTGGTGGCGCATGCCGGCAGCAGGAGCGCAGCGCACAAGAGCAGGCTCATCGCGACCGCGCGAGAGTGCTGACTGGGAGCAGAGAATCGCATGAGTGATTGATCCTTCGGCAAGTGGACGGTCCGCTTCGTGTGTGAGAGTATGGCGGACCCTGCTAAAAGGTGGCAAGATGCTGTTTCAATATTTAGGGATGCCACATAGATGCCCCTGAGGAGGAGCGAGCATGATCATCCGAGTCTTCTTCGCGCGTCTGCATCCCGGGAAGCGCGACGACTATCTACGGCTTTGCTATCAGAAAGGGCTGCCGGCCATGCGCGCCCAGCCTGGCTTCCTTGGCTACCGCATCGGGGCGCCGCGCCGGGGACGCCTTGAAGACTTCGTCTTTGTCTCGCTCTGGCGCGA
>DASWAC010000174.1:0-2474 GCA_036391335.1 Ktedonobacterales bacterium | reverse complement strand
TGGCGATGGAGTGATGCCCCGGACTCCCACCTTCCGGGCAGGTGCCATCAGAGATCACCACAGCCACGCGCAAGGCGTCTGGCGCCCATGAGGGCGTCTGGGGGCAGTAGAATTTGCCGGCAGGGAGCTGGATGATGAGCGGGTCCGGGGTCTTCACCAGATCAGGCTGCCGGTGCGTCAGCAAAAAGCCCATTCCACCCGCCACCACCGCCAGCGTGAGCAGCGTGAGGATCACTGCGCGCCAGGGGCGCCTGCTTTGCCAGCGGCGACTGAGTGTGCCCTGCTGCGAGGTGGGCGTGGGCGCCGCGCCCCGCTGCGCGACTAGCCGCCGGAGCCCATCGAGTCGCTGTTGCTGGCCATGATCGTCTGTCGCCATCGAGAGGCCGTCCTTTTATCACGAGACGAATGCAAGAGCCTATCTCATGATAGCAATGAGGTCAACAATGGCGGCTCGGCGCCCCTCGACGCGGACTAGCCACGGCGAAACGGCCACCACGAGCGGCGTGGTGGAACGGCGGGCGTGGCTGCCGCGAGGCCCTTGCCGCCGTAGGTGGCATAGAGCTTCTCGAAATATGCCGTATACGCGGCTGCCAGCTCAGCGGAATCTATCACCAGCAGGTTCTCGTCGTTGAGCTCGGCATTTTCTGAGAAGTTGTAGCTGCCGGTCACCACCACGCGGTCATCGAAGATCATGACCTTATTGTGCATGAAATCTTGCTCGCCCTTGGGATTGAATTTATGCGATGGCGCGCTGACGAATCGGGCATCCTTCATGAACCAGAAGGCGGACTGATCGCCTTTGCGGTAGCGCAGCACATCTTGCATGCCGTTGGGATCATAGATACCACGGATATCGGCGGCGAGATCTTTGAATGCGTCGAGGCCCTGCAAGATGCCGGGGTCGCTCATCAGGAAAGCGAGGACGCGGACCTTCTTGGCAGTGCGGATGAGGCTGGCGACGGTTGTCTCGACATCCTCACCCTGCGGCGGCGAGAAATAGGCCTTCGCGGCGAGGCCGGTGGCAGGCAGCGGCGGCACGGTCAGCGCATTCGTCGCGGGAATCTGGTGGTGCGCCAGCGCGTGCTGGTGGTCCACATTGAGCAGGGTGGTGAACTCAGTCTGGTAATGGCCGATGATGGCGTGATCGCTGAGGATGAGGCAATTGTTGTCCTGGGCCTCCAGGCCGCCGACGGTGAAGTTTGCCGAGCCGGTCCACAGCCTCGCACCATCGCGGATGAGGAACTTGTTGTGCATCAGATGTGAGCCACGATGCACGGGGGTCGCCTTGTCGAGCAGCCCTGCCTGCCGTAGTGCCTCTTCCGTGCCGCTCGGCTTCGGGTCGCCCGCCAGGCCGCCGGAACGCGCCTTGCCGCCATCATAGACGATGCGCACCTGCTTGCCGCCATCCGCGACCTTCTTCAGCGCGGCCAGGATGCGTGGGTGGCGCAAGTCATAGATGGCGCAATCGAGCGAGGTGGCCGTTGCCTCGATGAAGTCCACCAGGCGAGTCACCAGGTTGGCATCGAGGCCGGCTCGCCGCGACTGAAAGAAGGCCTCAACGTCATGCGTCGTGATGGCGGTGCGAGGTAGCGCCGAAGGGTCAGCCTGAGCCATGGTCGTACTCCTCATCTGCGATGATTGCCGTGGGATGATCGTGGGATCGTCGCGCGGCTCGCTCGCCGCCGTCTCACGGTAGCACAAGGCGCCACGAAGGCAGCGAGCGATGTGACTTCCGTCGCGTGGCTCGTCGGCGAGCCTTCCTTGGGACGCGTGAGTCTCTGGATGATGCGGCAGACCTGCCGCTATGCTTGAGTGGGAAGCACCGAGAGAGGTTCTGCCGATGGACGCCGTCAACGCTGCCCTCGCGCCACTGCCATACTGGAATGGCATCCTCCTGACCTGCGCCCTCATCACTGGACTCGAAGCGCCGCTCCTCTTCCTCATCACCGCGCTCAGGCAACGCCCACTCTATGAGCTGATCGTGGCGCTCGCGCCTGGGGTCGTGTGCTTCTGGGCGCTCACTGTGGCGCGACAGGCGCGCGTTGACTTCGCGAGCTATCTCGCACTGGCGGATTTCACCGCGGAGCACTATCCCGTGACCTTCATGCGGCCGGTGTTGAACGATATCAACACGGAGGTCGGGCGCATCGTTTGGCTGAGCCGTGGCATCGCACTGGCTATGCTGGCTGCCTTAGTGTTGGGCGCGCTGATGGTCGTGTGGCAACGGCGTGCGGAGGTGCGGCTCCCGCCACGCAGACAGGCGCGCGCCCTCGCCGGCGTCTCGGCCAACCCCTCAGGCAGCGAGCTTGACACCCACCGTGAGCCGCTCGACCCGTGATCGGCCCGACAGGTCCGGCGACACCCGGCGCCCACTGTTCCCAGCGAGAGACAGGAGATGCTCGCGACACTGGCAAGGGCGCTCTGTTGGTCGTACACTCATCCTGTGGACTCCGCTGGCGGCGCGCTAGACCCGC
>DASWAC010000173.1:0-5135 GCA_036391335.1 Ktedonobacterales bacterium | reverse complement strand
GGATGTGTGCGCTCCACCTGCTGGCTGTCGAGATTCCACACCACCGCGCCATTCGAGCAGATCGCCGCGCCGCCGATGCCGGCCTGGCGGGCAAGCTGCTCGGTCGAGCGAGGCATGCGCGCCGTCGCGATGACCACGGTGATGCCCGCCTTACGGGCATGGGCCAGCGCGGCTCGTGTGCGGTCCGAGACCTGGAAATCCCCACGCAGCAGGGTGCCATCGAGGTCCGTCGCGATAAGGCGGATCTGGCCGCGTGCGGGAAGGTTGCTCGTCACCATCACGTCTACCGCGCCGCGAATTCGCTGAGGGCCTGGGCCACGGCAGGCGCCGCATCATCGAGGATGAGATGGCCCGCCTCCGTGATGCGCTGAAAGGTCGCATGGGGATTCTCGGCGGCGATGCGCTGGCCCAGCGCGGGTGGTGTCACCTGGTCGCGCCCGCCCCAAAGGAGCATGATGGGAATCTGGAGCGCCTTCACATCGCTGGCGACCGCGTTGATATAGTCTGGCTTCATCAGACGGATGTGCTGATAGAGCATTTCCAGCCCGACATGGCTGTTCCACTCGTTGGAATAGGCGTCCAGCCGCGCCTGACCGATCGGCTGTGTCGTGGCGACGGGAACCTTGGCGCGCAGCTCGCTGATGAGGTCTGCCAGCTTGGTCTGGCGGGGCAGATCGGGATCATGCCGCTTTTCCATATCCGAGAGCGGCCAGTCAGCCGCATAGGCATGCTGATAGGCATAGGAATTGATGAGCGCCAGACGCGCGACGCGGGCACGAGCCAGCCGGGTGGCCAGCACCTGGGCCACCGCGCCGCCCAGTCCATGCCCCACGAGCACGATCTCCGTCAGGTTGAGCGCTTCCAGCGCATAGGAGAGGCAGTCCGCCTGCCCCCATGACGAGGTATCCGAGGGCCAGGGATGATCGGACTGACCAAACCCTAGCATGTCGAACGCGTAGACGGCGCGGCCCGTGCCAGCCAGTGGTGGCATGACGGCATCCCATACGAAGGCGCCGCCGGGCAGGTCGTGCAGCAACACGATGGCTCCCTTGGGACCGCGCTCGGCATTCTGGGCTACATAGCTCAGCGTGTAATGGATGCTGCGCACCGTGTGCTGCTGGCCCTGAGCTGGTGGTGAGCTTGGCGCCGGCTGGGACGCCTGCGGCTGTGGATTCTGCGGCTCGGGCTGTGCGCCAGAAGGAATGCTCATCGTGTCTTCCAATTCTCCTGCCATCACCGGCAGCGCTGAGGGGCCATCTGGCCCGCTGCACCATACTCCGGCATTTTTCAATGCCGTGAGCCACCACTATGCCCGGCGCGAGGCGACGTTATAGAAGGCGCTGAGGCCCGCAAATCGCGCCGCTGAGCCAAGCTCGCTCTCGATAGCCATCAGCCGATTATACTTCGCGACGCGCTCCGAGCGGCTGGGCGCGCCCGTCTTGATCTGCCCCGCGTTGGTCGCGACGGCCAGGTCGGCGATGGTCGTGTCCTCGGTCTCACCAGAGCGGTGTGAGATCACCGCCGAGTAGGCCGCGCGCTTGGCCATCTCGATGCTGGCCAGAGTCTCGGTGAGTGTGCCGATCTGGTTGAGCTTCACCAGAATCGAATTGCCGACACCTGCCTTGATGCCACGCGCCAGGCGCTCGGTATTCGTGACAAAGAGGTCGTCACCGACGAGCTGGATCTTGCCGCCCAGACGCCTGGTGAGCTCGGCCCAGCCCTCCCAGTCATCTTCCGCGAGGCCGTCCTCCAGGCTGATGATGGGGTATGCGCCCACCCACTGCTCATAGAGGCCGACCATCTCGCCAGGGGTCAACGTGCGGCCCTCGCGCTCCAGGTGATACTTGCCATCCTTGAAAAACTCTGAGGCAGCGGCGTCAATGGCGAGGTAGACATCTTTCCCCGGCTTGCGGCCCGCGCTCTCGATGGCCGCTACCAGCAGCTCTAGCGCGTCTTTGTTCGAGCCTACCGACGGCGCGAAACCGCCCTCGTCACCGACGTTCGTGTTCAGCTTCTTGTCGTGCAGCACCTTCTTCAGCGCGGCGTAGATCTCGGCGCTCCAGCGGACCGCGTCGGCGAAGGTCGGTGCGCCCACCGGCATGATCATGAATTCTTGCAGGTCGGTCGAGTTTTCCGCGTGCTTCCCACCGTTGAGGATGTTCATCATGGGGACGGGCAGCTCGCGCGCGCTCACCCCCCCGAGATAGCGATAGAGTGGCTCGCCCAGGGCTGTCGCCGCCGCGTGGGCCACCGCCAGTGAGACGCCGAGGATGGCGTTCGCGCCGAGGTTCCCCTTGTTCTTCGTCCCGTCTAGCTCGATCATCCGCTCGTCAATAGCCACCTGATCAGTCACGCTGATGCCGGTGAGCGCGTCTTGCAGCGTCTCGTTCACCGTCGCGACCGCCGCGAGCACCCCTTTGCCGCCATAGCGCGTGGGATCACCGTCGCGCTTCTCCACGGCCTCGTGCGCGCCGGTAGATGCGCCAGAGGGGACCATTGCCGAGCCGGTGACGCCGCCGAGCAGTGAGACGGTGACAGCCACGGTGGGTGTCGCGCGGGAGTCGAGCACCTCGCGGGCCGAGATGGCGTCTATGATGAAGTTATCGTCTTGGTGTGGCACGGCGGTGGCTCCTTTGCCTGTGCAGGGCGATCGAGATGGCGCGCGGGGAGATGGCGCGGCACGCATGGGGATGCGGCGCACATGGCGCTCCGCGCCGATTATAGGAAGCTCGTGGCCCAGGCGTCAAGGAATGGCCTGCCTGGTCAGCGCCGCCGATCGTGCCACTACGCGCCGCCAGGTGCGTATTCTTTCTCAAGGGGGCGCGACCGCTCACCGGGCGCATGGCTGGCCTGCGTGCGGCTGGGCGCGTGCTATACTACGTCGGTTGAGGGGAAATAGCGGCCCGGCTGCCGCATGGAGCCGGGTTCTGATAGAGATGCTACAGGCGGAGGAACCGTATCATGTTTGAGAGTCTGCAAGAGCGCCTGGAGGGCATATTCGCGCGGCTGAGCGGCAAAGGCAAAGTGACCGAGGCGGATGTCACCGAGGCGATGCGCGAGGTGCGCCAGGCCTTGCTCGAAGCGGATGTGAACTATAAGCTCGTCAAGCAGTTCGTGCAGCGCGTGCAAGAGCGCGCGGTGGGCGCGGATGTGCTGGAAAGCCTCACCCCAGCTCAGCAGGTCATCAGCATCGTCTACGATGAGCTGGTGCGGATGCTCGGCGGTGATGAGGAAGGCACCGCGACCGGGAACATCACCTATGCCGGCTCGCCGCCGACGATCATCTTGATGGTCGGCCTGCAGGGGTCGGGCAAGACGACTCAGACAGGCAAGCTGGCCAATTACCTGCGTAAGCACGGCCAGAAGCCCGGCATGGTCGCCGCAGATATGCAGCGGCCCGCCGCCGTGGCCCAGCTGCAGCAGATCGGGAAGCAGCTCGACATCCCCGTCTATGCGGAGCCGGCGGGCAATAAGCCAGTAGACATCACCCAGCGCGCCATCAAGTGGGCACGCGAGCAGGCGCTCAGCATCATCATCCTTGACACAGCAGGCCGCCTGCACGTGGACGAGGACCTCATGCGTGAGGTCGCGACCATCCGGCAGAAGGTGAGCCCGCAGGAAGTGCTATTGGTGGTGGACGCCATGACCGGCCAGGACGCCGTCCGCGTGGCGGATGAGTTCAATAAGGCGGTCGGGATCACGGGCATCCTGCTGACGAAGATGGACGGCGACGCACGCGGTGGCGCGGCGCTCTCGGTGCGCGAGGTCACGGGCGTCCCGATCAAGTTCATGGGCACGGGCGAGAAGCTCGACGCGCTCGAGGAGTTCTATCCTAAGCGGCTGGCGCAGCGCATCCTGGGCATGGGTGATATGCTCACCCTCATCGAGCGGGCGCAAGAGCAGTTCAAAGAAGAAGACGCCCAGGCGATGGCCGAGCAGATGGAGAAGGGGCGCTTCACCCTGGACGACATGCTCAACATGATGCGCCAGGTGAAGAAGATGGGTCCGCTCAACAAGCTGCTGGAGCTCATTCCCGGCGCAGGCCAGGCCATGCGCGATCCCGAGGTGAAGGCTGCCCTGGAAAATGGCGAGCAGATGAAGCACACCGAGGCGATCATCCTCTCGATGACTACACGCGAGCGGCGCAATCCCGACATCCTCAATGCCAGCCGGAAGAAGCGCATCGCCAGGGGCAGCGGGACGACCGTGCAGGAGATCAATCAGCTGCTGACCTCCTTCAAGGAGTCGCAGAAGATGATGAAGCAGGTGATGGGCGCGCAGAAGAGTGGGAAGCGTCCCCGCATACCACGGCTGCCCGGGGGCCAGTTCCCCGGCTTCTAGGGAGCGCCCACCTGCGTCCCTCTCGCGTGCGGGAAGGGCCTGGACGGCGCCCCAGGCTCATCACGAGGAGAAAGCTCATGTGCAGGAATATCAAGCCGCTCTATAATTTCGAGCCACCCGTCACCCAGGATGAGATTCACGCAGCGGCGCTGCAATTCGTGCGGAAGGTGAGCGGCTTCACCGCGCCGTCGAAGGCCAACGAGGCTGCCTTCCTGGCGGCGGTGGATGCCGTCGCGGTGGCCTCGGCCAGCCTGCTCGCCTCCCTGGAGACAACCGCCCCGCCAAAGAACCGCGAGGAAGAGGCGGCCAAGGCGCGGACGCGCTCGGCGCAGCGCTTTGCCAGCAGAGCATAAGATGAGGCCCATACCCTTGTTGCTCGATCCAGGCAATGGCGCGGTGAGACGCACCCTGCTCGCGGTGGTTGAGCGCTACGAAGCGGCATTCCCCGGCCAGATTGCCGCCTATTACCTGGTGGGGAGCCAGGCGGATGCCTCGGCAGTGGCGACAAGCGATATAGATGTCGTTATCATCTTTGCCGTGCCGATGACCGCTGCCCAGCAACGCGAGGCCCTCAGCATCTGGGCTGACGCGACGACCACGGCCGAGCGCGAGGTGGACCTCTCCATCGAGACGCGAGACGCCCTCAGCGCGGGCGCGCCGCCCCAGCTCAAGCTGGGCGGCAGGCTGCTCTATGGCCAGGATGTGCTCCAGACGCTGCCGCTGATCCCACTGGAGGCATGGACGCGCGACCGGATGCACGCGGCATGCTGGCTGCTGGCCCACGTGTATGAGCG
>DASWAC010000172.1:0-3231 GCA_036391335.1 Ktedonobacterales bacterium | reverse complement strand
GGCGACGCCCGCCGCGCCTGTGGTGCTCTATCAGTCCGCCTGGCCGCAAGGGCTGGACGCCTGGCATCCTGAGGCGGGCTGGTCCATCGTGAATGGCGCGCCGCAGAGCGACATGAGTGCCGACCTCCACATGACCCTGCCATATCTGCCAACGGATCAGCCCTATGCCGTCATCATTCCCATCCAGATCGTGAATGTGAAAGACTTCGGGGCCCTCTTTGCCTTTGGTCCCGCGCCCACCTCTAGCGGAAACGGCTATGCGGCCAGCGTCTATTCCTTGCCGGCGAGCACATCGCCCGTGCAGTTCGGGCAGCACCCGTCTATCGCGGTCTACGTGCAACCCAGTGAGGCGCAGCGGAACACCATACAGGTCTTCGACTATGAGCCCACTGCTCGCATGCGCGTCTATCGCATCGAGGTCCGCGCGAACCGTGTTGATTTCCTGGCGGATGGCCGTGAGATGAGCTTTGCCACCGCGACGACGGACCACTTCGCCGCCGGACCCCTCGTGCTGCGCACCCAGAGTCTCGCCATTCGCCTGGGTCAGGTGACCGTCGAGACACTGACGAGCTAGCCCATCACCCAATCTCACCGCGGCAATAGCCCACATGGAAGATCCAACGGCGGGCGGAGGTCTCATCCAGCGGCGGCGTGAAGGGTGGCGTGCCGCGCTCGGCCGCACGCCAGGCCTCGACATAGACGTCCTGCAGCACGTCGCGGGCGTCTTCCTCATTGCCCAACAGGCCGCGCAGGTAGCCATAGAGCGAGGCCTGTGTCGCACTCAGCAGGCCCGAGAAGGCCGCGGCGGTGATCCCGCTGGTCTTGCTCATGAGCCTACTCATCTCTTGCGACTGGTGACCGCACACTCAGCGTGTCACATCTGGCTATCGCATGAGCATGCCCGAGTGTGACAGCGAGCGATCGCCTCGCCGCGCAGGGGTAGCCTCTAGGGGAGTGGTGGCGCGCTGGCCCTGCTATGACGCCGTGGGCAGCGCGCCGGTGCTGAACTGGATGATGAAGCCTTCGACGCCGTCGACATACCACTTGTTGTTGATGCCCAGATTCACTACGTTGCTGATGCCCTCGTTATACGAGCTCACTGTGATATCGAGCAGGGTGCTGTCTTTGGTGGTCGCGCTAAATGGGCAGCTCCACGGATTGGCGCCGGTGGAGGGCAGGTCGGGATAGTAGGCGTTTGCGGCGAAGGGGACCGCGCAGTAGCTATCGCTCAGGCTCGTGTCGGGATATGGACGTGGCGCGAGCGTCGGGGTCGGCGTTTGCGCGCCGGTCGAGGTCTGCGCTTGCGGGTAATTCTTGTAATACCAGGCAATGGTATAGGCAGCGGGATTGCTCAGCGAGGCTCCCTTGACATTCCCCCAATAACTCCAGAAGCACATGGTGTATTTGAGGAATTTTGCGCCCAGATAGGCGTTGCCTTGCACATCATGCACGTCATACGTCGTCAGGCTGAGCTGACACTCAGGCACGTTGAAGCCGTTGAACACATCCACGGAATAGGACTGGATCTGCATCAGGCCGATGCCGCCGTCGCACGAATTGACATCCTGGTGCCATTTGCTCTCTTGCCAGGCCGTGGCATACATCAGGTTCACGGGAATGCCGTAGGCCGCTGCGGCATTTTGCAGCGCCGTGCGGATCTGCGCCTGGGTTGGGTTGTTGCCCAGGTAGTTAGTGGGTCCACATGGGGTGGGCGTCACGGTGGGCACACCGGGTGGGCTGGTGGGCGTGGGTCGCGGCGGCGGTGGGGTCGGCAGCGGGGGCGGCTTGGGCTTCGTATGGGTGGCCGTCGGCTTGGGCTTGGTCGTCGCGGTCGGCGAGACCGTCAGCGTGGCCGTGCTGGTCGAGGTGTCGGTCGGCGCGACGGAAAGCACATTGCGGGTGGCTGGCGTATGCTTTGGCGTGAGCGAGAACGCCACCACCGTGCCGCAGATGAGCATGAGCACGAGTGCGCCACCACCCGCGAGGAGGCGCTGGCGTGGCTGCTGGGCAAGCAGGCTGCCCACGCGCGCCAGGGAGTCTCGCCATGTCGGTCTGCGCCCGCGTCTCGCCATCTCTGCCTCCTTGCCTGGCCGCATCAAGTCAGCGTCATGCCACCGAGCTATTATGACGAGATTGTGATATCTGTGCCACCCAATGAGGACCCCCGATGCGCTATAGTGAAATGAGACACAAGAATCAGTCTTGATCCCGCCAGCGTGCGGGCGGCGCGCTGCCGCCTCGGCAAGGATGACACGCTGGCCACGCAGTGGAAGCTGGATGCGACTATGCCTCTGCACACGAATCAGGCCGCGGCTGAGGAGATCGTTGCCGCCGCGGGCTGCGGCCATGGCCCAGGCAAGGGCGACCAGGTGACCTGCCGCTATTTACGGGCGCTCGCCGCGCTGCGGACGGCCATCGCCGAGGCTGAGCGCGCCTATCAGCAGGATCCGCCGAACCGGCGCATGCTGGGCGAGCTCTGGCTGCTGCTGGCGGAGGTTTCGAGCGCGCATGATAGCTGTCCCAGCACGTCGCACTACGTGCACGCCGGCGCCGCCTAGCGCAGTGGTCGCCGTCCGATGGCTCATCGCGTCACGGCGATGTCCAGCGCGACGGGCAGGGCGATGCGCGCCCAGCTGCTCAGCGGCCGTCCCTCGCGCCAGCGCTCATACTTCGCCGCCAGCAGGCGCCGCGCCAGGGTGTCCTCATCCGCATCCGTGACGATGCGGCCCACGCCGCGCACGGTCACTGTGCCGATGCGCACCGTCGCGGCGGGAGTCGCGCGCAGGTTCTTCACCCAGTCGGCATCCTCGCCACCGCCGGAGAGGAAATAGAGATTGGTCGCGTGCACACCGAACCAGATCTCGATCTCATGAGGCTGTCCCGAGACCCGGCCGGTCGTGGTGAGATAGCAGTTTTCCTCGCCCTCAGCGCGTGCCAGCAGCGCCGCGATATCCTCACCCATGGCGTGTGTGCTCCTTGCCTGCCTGTGCGACAATGCCTCACGAACCCATGAGGAGGAATCGTGATGGCTGATCTGCGCAAGGCTTATGCGTATATCGTCCGGCCAGGGCTAAGCGGGCCAGAGCTCTTGGTCTTCGCTCACCATGATTATGCCGGAGCGGGCATACAGGTGCCAGGGGGCACGCTGGAGGCTGGCGAGCCTGCGGATCTCGCGGTGCTGCGCGAGGTCGCGGAGGAGGCTGGGCTAATGGGATGCCGCGTGGTGCGGCT
>DASWAC010000171.1:0-2214 GCA_036391335.1 Ktedonobacterales bacterium | reverse complement strand
AGATGATGGCCTCGTGGAGGCTTGCCGTCTGGGAGGCATGGATAGCGGCATCATTGCAGAACGTGCCCTGGCCCTGAATGGTCGTATACAGCTCGTCGGCTCTGGGGAGATAGAGCGCGCCCACTTTCGTCGCACCATCGAGCTGGAAGGCGATGGCGATGCCAAAGTGGGATTGGCCGTGCTGGAAGTTGAATGAGCCATCCAGTGGGTCAATGATCCACCGGCGTGGCGCCGCCTGGGCAGCTACGTCGGCCTCTTCCGAGAGGATCGCGTCGTCAGGGAAGGCTGCGTGAATGGCGTCGATGAGGATGGCTTCCGCGCCCAAATCAACATCGAGCTGCGCGTCACGTGCGGCCTTATAGGTCCGCACCTGGGCATCTCCCAGCTTTTGGACCAGATACTCGCCCGCGGCCCGCGCTGCCTGCTGTGCGGTCGCTAGTTCCTGACGTAGATCGGGATCCCCAGCAAACATCATGCTCACTATCTCCTCGTCCGGCGGCTCACAACGCACGCCACAAAGATGCCCCCTCGCCATGAAGCATAGCAAAGGGGCATGCGGCAGCAGGAAGCTTAGATCTTCTCGACCTGGAGGAAATCGAGGGTGACGGGTGTCTCACGGCCAAAGAAGGAGACGAGCACCGTCACCTTGTCGCGATCGGGGAAGACCTCGCTCACGGTGCCGACGAAATCGGTGAAGGGGCCATCTATGACCTTGACGTTCTGCCCGACGTTATACGTGATCTTCGGCTTGGCGGGCGTGCCCTCCTCACCCTCGGCGATAGGCGTGCGCAGGATATAGCGCAGCTCTTCCTCGGGCAGCGGGACGGCGTCTGTGCCGGTGCCGCCGCCAACGAAGCCGGTGACTCCTGGCGTGTTGCGCACGACATACCATGACTGCTCGTCGAGCACCATATCCACCAGCACATAGCCGGGATAGACCTTGCGGGTGACCTTGCGGCGCTGGCCGCCCTTGATCTCGATCTCATCCTCAGTGGGCACCACCACGCGGAAGATGCGGTCTTGCATCCCCATCGCGACTACGCGCGCCTCGATATGTGTCTTGACCTTGTTCTCGTGGCCCGAGTAGGTATGGATGGCATACCAGTGGCGCCCCTCCACCTGCTCGGTGGCGGCGGTGTCTCCCTGTTGTGTGCCAGGATTATCGGTATGACCATCCAAGAAGGGTGCCTCCAGCATTCTTTAGGGGTTTGGCGCGCCAGGCAAGAGAGGCGTGGGTGTCGGTGTGGCGACGGGATGATGTCCGGCGCCCAGGCCGACGACATAGGTCAGCGCCTTCGAGAGGCCCAGGTCGAGCGCGCCCAGCAAGACCGCGACGAATGCCGAGACGGCGATGACCATGAGGGTCATCTGCCAGGCTTCCTCCATGCGCGGCCACGTCACTTTATAGCGCAGCTCGTAATACGACTCATAGATATAGCGAAAGAAGCGGTTGCGCATCACCCACTCAGGGGCGCCTCGTCGCGCGAGGTCAGAGGCAGCGCTCTCCGTCACAGCGGTCTGGGTGGCTGCCTCGCGGCCTGCCAGGCTCAGCTCTTCATCGGGCTCGATGATATCATCGTCAGCTTCGGCCTCAGCCTGAG
Source organism: Ktedonobacterales bacterium (assembly GCA_036391335.1). GTDB lineage: Bacteria > Chloroflexota > Ktedonobacteria > Ktedonobacterales > JADMIN01 > DASWAC01. The sequence continues at coordinate 613 of DASWAC010000171.1, read as the reverse complement.
TGTCGAGCATCGCTTCCTCAGCCTCGGTCGAGGTCCCATCCGTCGTATTCGCCATGGTGTCTGACTCTCCTCACGCCCCGCCGAGACGCGTGGCCGATGCTACTTCGTCTCGCGGTGCAGCCGATGCTCGCGACAACGGGCGCAATATTTGCGAAACTCCAAGCGCTCGGGATCGTTCTTCTTGTTCTTCTCAGTAATATAGTTGCGCTCTTTGCACTCAACGCAAGCGAGCGTCACGATGATGCGGTTCTCTTTACCCTTGGCGGCCATTGCCGTGCCCTTCCTGTCGCGCATGCGCGGATGAGGCGCACATGATAACTAGCTTATTGTATCGCGGAGCTTTTCAGATGTCTAGCCACGTCGTGCCAATTGACACCCAGACGTGCCGACGCTCCTGGCGGGACACGTGGTCCGTGCACCAGGAGCGTCAGACGCGTTGCTCTCTACATTTTACGTGTGAGAGCGGGAAGAGTTACGAGGTGACGGTGACGACGATGCCGGCGCCGACGGTGCGTCCGCCCTCCCGGATGGCGAAGTGGGAGCCCTCCTCGAGGGCCACCGGGGTGATGAGCTCGACGCCCATGGTGATGTTGTCCCCCGGGATCACCATCTC
>DASWAC010000170.1:0-5764 GCA_036391335.1 Ktedonobacterales bacterium | reverse complement strand
CGTGTGCTCGTCATTGATGATGAGCCTGAGATCGGTCGCGCGCTGCGTGTCGGCTTGACGGCGGCGGGCTTCAGGGTGGAGGTCGCGCCCACCGCGGCAGAGGGGAAGCGCCAGGTAGCCGAGTGGCACCCTGATGTCGTGGTGCTCGATCTCACGCTGCCCGACGCCGATGGGCTGGAGGTCGGACGCGAGCTGCGCGCCTGGTCGCGGGTGCCCATCATCGTGCTCTCGGTGCGCGAGGGCGAGGCCGACAAGGTCACCGCGCTGGAGCACGGCGCTGACGACTACCTGACCAAGCCCTTCAGCATCGCGGAGCTCATCGCGCGCATCCGGGTCACTCTGCGGCACGCCGCACAGGGTGCTGGGGCCAGCGGTGAGGCCGTCTTTACCAGTGGCGCGCTGATGATAGATTTCACCCGACGAGAGGTCAAGGTCAACGACAAGCTGGTGCATCTGACCCCGACCGAGTATGCGCTGCTGAAATATCTGGCGCAGCACGCCGGCAAGGTGGTCACGCACGGCTCCATCCTCCGCGCCCTGTGGGGGCCCGGCTATCAAGGTGAGGCGCACTATCTGCGCGTCTACATCAATCAGCTGCGGCAAAAGATCGAGGCGGACCCCAGCCGGCCAGCTCTCATCGTGACCGAGCCCGGCGTTGGCTATCGGCTGCGTGAGCGCGAATCCTGACACTTTCCTGATGCGTGGACGTGTTTTCCTGACACCTCCTTGACGCCTTCCTGGCCTACACTCCACCGGGCCGCCGAATGGGCGGGCCACTGGGATGGATAGGCAGGATGACACGTGTGCTCGTGATCGAAGACGAGCAGCCATTACGGCGCATCATCACGCTCAACCTCGTGCGTCGAGGCCACACCGTGATCGAGGCGGAGAGCTATCGTGACGCCACGGAAGCGCTGCGGGCAAGCGCGATGACCGGCGAGCGGGTTGAGCTGATGCTCCTCGATATCAACCTCCCCGATGCCACCGGCTGGGATGTGCTCCGCTGGCTGCGAGCGCATCGTCGCGAAATGCCCGCGCGGCCTGAGGTGACCATCATGACGGCCGTGCGCCCGGCGGAGCATCGCCTGCGCGAGTTTGGCCCCGTCGCCTTGCTGCTCAAGCCATTCCCGATTGATGCGCTGCTACGCCTCGTGGAGCGCATTCCCCAATCCGACGAGGCCCGTGACACTGCGGGCCTCGAGGGAGGCAGTGATGGCTGATGTCTTGTTTGCGGTCGTCTCGATTGTCAGCTTCGTGCTGCTGATCGCCTTTGTCTACGCGTGTGATCGCCTGTAAAGGAGGCGCCATGAATCTGGAATATCTCCTCGTTGGTCTGGTCGCGCTCGGGCTCGCGATCTATCTCGCGATAGCCCTGCTCAAGCCCGACCGCTTTTAGCAGAGTCGGACTGACTGTGAGGTTCGTTCGCGCATGAGTTTCACCTTTAACGGCGTCGCACAGATTGCCGTCTACTTCCTCGTGCTGCTGCTCATCACCAAGCCGATGGGCCTCTATCTCACCGCCGTCTTCAGTGGGAAGCGCACCTGGCTGGGCTATGCGCTGCGCCCGGTTGAGCGTGGCATCTATGCCGTCTGCCGCGTGCGCGAGGATGAGGAGCAGGATTGGAAGATCTACACCGTCGCCATGCTGCTCTTCACGGTCGTCGGCATCCTCTTGCTCTATGCCATCGAGCGCCTGCAAGCGATCCTGCCGGTGAATCCGCAGGGGCAGAGCGCTGTGGACCCGCCCCTGGCCTGGAACACCGCCGTGAGCTTCTCCACCAACACGAACTGGCAGAACTACAGTGGCGAGACGACGATGAGCTACCTCACGCAGATGATGGGGCTCGCCTTCCACAACTTCACCTCAGCGGCGGTGGGAGTGGTGCTGGCGGTCGCTGTCGTGCGCGGGCTGACCCGTCGCAGCGGGCGCTCACTCGGCAACTTCTGGGTAGATGTGACCCGCTGCATCCTCTATATCCTGCTGCCCATCTGCATCGTCTATGCGCTGTTCCTCGTCTGGCAGGGGGTGCCGCAGAACTTTAGCGCCTATACGCAGGTCACCGGCATCCAGGGCTTCGCACAGACCCTGGCCCAAGGCCCCGTCGCCTCGCAAGAAGCCATCAAGATGTTCGGCACGAATGGCGGCGGCTTCTTCAACGCGAACTCGGCGCACCCGTTCGAGAACCCGACTCCGTTCTCCAACCTCATCGAGATGCTCTCCATCTTCGCGCTGGGCGCCGGGCTCATCTATATGTTTGGCAAGATGGCTCACGACACGAAGCAGGGCTGGATCCTCTTCTCCGCCGTCAGCATCCTCTTCCTGCTGGGCGCCTTCATCGCGCTGGGCGCCGAGCAGGCCGGCAACCCTCAATTCGCGCCGATGGGGATCGACCAGACGGCGCATGAGTGGGCGCTGGCCCAGCCAGGCGGGAATATGGAAGGCAAGGAGACACGCTTCGGCATCGGCTCCTCCACGCTCCTCGCCACGATCACGACCGATGCGTCATGTGGCGCGGTGAATAGCTTCCACGATAGCTACACGCCGATTGGTGGGCTCGTCCCGCTGACCAACATCGCCCTGGGCGAGATCGTCTTTGGCGGCGTGGGCTCTGGCCTCTATGGGCTCATCGTCTTCGCTATTCTCGCGGTCTTCATCGCGGGCCTCATGGTGGGGCGCACGCCTGAGTATCTCGGGAAGAAGATCGAGCAGAAAGAGATCAAGATGGCCGCATTGGCCATCCTCATCCTCCCACTGAGCATCCTGGGCTTCTCGGCGCTGGCCATCGTCCTCCCGGCAGGCACGACCCCCATCTCTAATCCAGGGCCCCATGGGCTGAGCGAAGTGCTCTATGCATTTACCTCGATGACCGGTAACAATGGCTCAGCCTTCGCTGGGCTGGGGAGCAACACCCCCTTCTACAACTGGACCGGCGCCTTTGCCATGCTCATCGGGCGCTTCGCCTTCGTCGTGCCCGTTCTGGCGCTGGCCGGCTCATTAGTGGGCAAGCGAGTGGCGCCAGCGGGGCCGGGCACTTTCCCGACAAATACACCCCTCTTTGCGGGGCTGGTGGTGGGCGTCATTCTCATCGTGGGTGCGCTGACCTATTTCCCGGCCTACGCGCTCGGGCCCATCGTTGAGCATCTGCTCATGCTCGCAGGCAAAGTGTTCTAGCGTCGGTTTCCGGTGAAGACAGGTTCTTCTGGCAATGAAAGATCCCATGACCAATCCACACGACATCACGACGGCCCCAGCATCCACGCCGCCCATGCCGGGGCGCATCGGTAGCCGAGTCGCTAAGGCCCGGCAGCCGAGGCACGCAGCCTCCCTTCTTGACCCCACCATCACCGGGCGCGCCATCGTGGATGCTCTCAAGAAGCTCGACCCCCGTGTGCAGGTGCGTAACCCTGTCATGTTTGTGGTCGAGGTAGGCAGCGCAATTACCACCATCGAGTGGGTGCGCGCGCTCATTGACCCGCACCTCACCGGTGAGCGGGGCTTCGTGTTGGGCGTCACCATCTGGCTCTGGTTCACTGTCCTCTTCGCCAACTTCGCGGAGGCGATGGCCGAGGGCCGTGGCAAAGCCCAGGCCGACACCTTGCGTCGCGCTCGCAGTGAGACGCTGGCCAAGCGCCTCCTCAATGCGACTGAGTCAGCGCTCACGCCCAGCGCACCGACCGAAGAGGTCGCCGCGCCTAAGCTGCGTAAGGGTGATCTGGTGCTCGTGGAGGCGGGCAGCAACATCCCTGGCGATGGCGATGTGGTGGCCGGCGTCGCCTCGGTTGACGAGTCAGCCATCACGGGCGAGTCGGCTCCGGTCATTCGCGAGAGCGGTGGCGATCGCTCGGCGGTGACGGGCGGCACGCGGGTGCTCTCCGACTGGATCATCGTGCGCATCTCGTCGAACCCTGGCGAGACCTTCCTCGACCGCATGATCGCGCTGGTCGAGGGCGCCAACCGGCAGAAGACCCCCAACGAGATCGCCCTCAACATCCTGCTGGCGAGCCTCACCATCATCTTCTTGCTGGCAGTGGTCACTCTGGAGCCATTCGCCATCTACTCGAACAACCCCGTCACCGTGACGGCGCTCATCGCCCTGCTGGTCTGCCTCATTCCCACCACCATCGGCGGGCTGCTTTCCGCGATAGGCATCGCCGGGATGGACCGTCTCGTGCAGCGCAATGTGCTGGCCATGAGCGGGCGTGCGGTGGAGGCGGCTGGTGATGTGGATGTGCTGCTGCTGGATAAGACCGGCACCATCACCCTGGGCAACCGCATGGCAACCGAGCTCATCCCGGTCGAGGGCGTGAGCGAAGGCGAGCTCGCGGAAGCGGCGCTCCTCTCATCCCTGCCGGACGAGACGCCTGAGGGCCGCTCCATCGTCGTGCTGGCTCATGAGAAGTATCACCTGAGAGAGCCTGAGGGGGCCGTCGCGGACGGGAGCATGTCGTTCATCCCGTTTAGCGCTTCCACCCGCATGAGTGGCGTGGACCTGCCCGACCGCCAGGTGCGCAAGGGTGCGGCGGATGCGGTGCTGACCTGGGTGCGCGAGCTCGGTGGCCCCTTACCAGCCGATCTGGAGCCCGCCGTCGAGCATATCGCACGGGCCGGCGGCACGCCGCTGGTGGTTGCCGAGGCGCACACGGGTGTGAGGCCGCAGCTGCTGGGCGTGATCTACCTCAAGGATATCGTGAAGAGCGGGATGCGCGAGCGCTTCGACCAGATGCGCCACATGGGCATTCGCACGGTCATGATCACCGGTGATAACCCACTCACCGCGGCGGCCATCGCCGGTGAGGCCGGAGTGGATGACTTTCTAGCCCAGGCGACCCCTGAGACGAAGATGAAGCTCATCCGCGAGCAGCAGGCCGGTGGTCGCCTCGTCGCGATGACCGGTGACGGCACGAATGACGCGCCCGCGCTGGCCCAGGCTGATGTGGGGGTCGCCATGAACACGGGTACCCAGGCCGCCAAAGAGGCGGGCAACATGGTGGACCTCGACTCGAATCCGACGAAGCTCATCGAGATCGTCGAGGTGGGGAAGCAACTGCTCATCACGCGTGGCGCGCTCACCACCTTCAGCATCGCGAATGACGTGGCGAAATATTTCGCCATCATTCCCGCGGTCTTCGTCATCACGTTCCCGCAGCTCGAGGCGCTCAACGTCATGCGACTGGCCACGCCGCACAGCGCGATTCTCTCGGCGGTGATCTTCAACGCGCTCATCATCATCGCGCTCATCCCGCTGGCCCTGCGCGGGGTGAAGTATCGCGCCATTGGCGCGGCCTCGCTCTTGCGACGCAACCTGCTCATCTATGGCATTGGCGGCATCCTGCTGCCCTTCGCAGGCATCAAGCTGATTGACCTGCTGCTCGTGGTGCTACATCTGACCTAAGGACGCCGCGCGCCAGCGCTCTTGCCGCCTTGCGGACATGACTGAAGTCGTCGGCTCCTGCCGACAAGAGAGAACGATCCAATGACACACACGACACCAACATCACTTGGAGGTGACGCCACCGAGCAGGCGACGCCCCCTGTGGCTAGCGGCCGCCGCGCGGTGCTGCGCCAGCTCTGGCCGGCAGTCGCGCTGACACTCGTGCTCACGGTGCTGCTGGGTCTAGCCTATCCGGCGGCGATCACCGGCCTGGCACAGGCGCTCTTCCCGAGCCAGGCAAACGGCTCGCTGCTCTACGTGAACGGAAAGCCAGTCGCCTCGACGCTGATCGGGCAATATTGGACCCAGCCGCAATACTTCCACGTCCGGCC
>DASWAC010000169.1:0-1711 GCA_036391335.1 Ktedonobacterales bacterium | reverse complement strand
AGCTCGCCGCGGCGGGTAGCCCATGACAACGATGATCACGCCAAGTGGCTGAGCGATGTGCTCACTGCCCTTGGGATCGAGCGGGCAAACTTGGTGGGCATCTCTAATGGGAGCTGGCTGATCCTGAAATTCGCGGCCCATATGCCACATCGCGTGGCCCGTGCGATGCTCATGAGCGCGAATGGCATCTTGCCGGTGCGCTTCCCTTATAGCCTTGCCCGGGTAGTTGATGGTGCGGCTGTCGCCAGCGCCAAAGATTTCCTTGCCGGGGCACTGCTGACTCGCGGGATGGTGCGCCGCGCCGTGTCGGGAACGTATGTGGTGGATGCTGAAGCCGATCCACATGAGCTCGAGTGGTTCTACCTGCTGGCCAAACATTACCGGTTTCGCTTTCCGCCGGGTCCGCTCCCCGATGCGGATTTGGCGCAGCTCACCGCGCCAACGCTCTTGCTCATGGGAGAGCACGAGCACTTCTTCCCGGTTGAGGGAGTCATCGCGCGTGCGCGGCGGCTGATGCCCCGCGTAGTGACCGAGGTCGTTCCAGCGGTGGGCCACAATATGTGCACCGACAATCCGCCGCTGATCAACGAGCGAATACGCTCATTCTTCGCGGACAGCGCGCGAGTAGGCAGAGTCCAGATATGAGGTGGGACAGGAATCGAACCTGTGGTTTTGGAGCCTGGTGAGGTGTGTTCTGTGAGGTTCTCTACGGTATGGCAACCAAGAAATTCTCAGGCATCGGTTTGTAGGAGATTCATGTTCATTCACGGACGTTCACCGGCGTTGGGGTCACGGGTGGGGTCACCTCAACTGCTACTGACTCATCTCAGATGACCGATGGAGTGCAGCTATCACGCCCCATCGGTCTCGTCCACCCTGCCCACCGATCTCGCAGTGGGGTCATCTTTCAGTTGGCCACGGTGATCACTCCCTCGCGCTCTTTGAGGTCACATTGGCGTTCTCCGCTGCGACTGTGGGCACGAGCACGGCCACCGCGGGCGCGGTGACGCCGTCGGCGGTGGTCTGCCAGTCGTCCAAGGCCTCCGGCGCAGGGATCCAGGGAGGCAGGGCCATCAACAAGAACGCCGCCAAATGCTCTAGATAGGGCTCGTACAGCCTGCGCAGCTCGTCCAGTTGCACCTCCATCTCACCGCTCTCTCCTGCATCAGACATGCTACCCACCGTGGCCAGGAGCGCACGCAGGCGGGCACGTTCTGTCGGCGGGAGCCGAGCGTCAGTGGCGACCGTCTTAGCATTCTCGGTGCGGAAGACCTGGGCAAGATCGACAGCAGCATGGCGTGCCATCGCGAAGGTAAACGCGGCCTGCTCCCCGAGCTCCTCATTCGCGGCCACCCCGCGCCCACAGGCCAGCACGAGTGCGCAGGCGTCCAGGATCATCGCCAGTGCGGCTACCCACGATTGGTCTTCGTGCTGCGAGCGATAGAAGGCCAGCAGTGGATAGGAGAGATGGGTTTCCAGCAACTCGGCCGACCAGCTCTCCCACTCGGCGAGAATGCCCGTGAGACGGCGCGCGCGGCGGCTGGGCGGATGCCGGAGGAGTAGGGCGCCTGCGGTGGGTGGCGAGCCTGCATGCGCATCGAGGAGCGAGATGCGCATCTCCCGGCGCGAGAAGGCTTGGTAGAGCACGGGCAGATAGCCGATGACCAGCGCGAGCATGCCGAAGCCGGTGCCGACCTCGACCACCACGACG
>DASWAC010000168.1:0-3692 GCA_036391335.1 Ktedonobacterales bacterium | reverse complement strand
ACCTGGGCGCAGATCGGCATCCATGAGAAGCCCATCGGCCTGCTCGACGTGCGCGACTATTTCGCACCGCTGCGAGCGATGGTCACCCATGCCATCGAGGAAGGCTTCGTGCCCCGGCAGCAGCTCAACCTGCTTCTCACTGGGAAGGAGCCCACCGCGCTCCTGGCAACGATGGCTCGTCGCGCCGCCAACGGACACGCCGTGCGTGTGGGCTAGGCGACGTGAGGAGCCAGGGAGTGAGCCGCTGGGAGCAAACTCACTCCCCCCTTTTATGCAGGCTGCTCGGCCAGAGATTGTTCGGTGAACTGGCTGTTATACAGGTCGGCGTAGAAGCCACCCTTGGCCAGGAGATCCTGGTGGGTGCCCGTCTCGATGATGCTGCCATGGTTCATCACGAGGATGAGGTCGGCGTCACGAATCGTCGAGAGCCGGTGCGCGATAACGAAGCTCGTGCGCCCATGCATCAGGTCGCTCATTGCCCGCTGGATCGCCACCTCCGTGCGCGTATCCACGCTGCTGGTAGCCTCATCGAGAATCAGGATCGCCGGGTCCGCCAGCACCGCGCGGGCGATGGTCAGCAGCTGCTTCTGCCCTTGCGAGATATTGGAGGCCTCCTCGTTGAGGACGGTCTCATAGCTCTCGGGCAGCGTGCGGATGAAGTGGTCGGCATGGGCCGCCTTCGCCGCGCGGACGATCTCCTCCTCGGTGGCGTTCTCGCGGCCATAGGCGATGTTCTCGCGAATGGTTCCGTTGAAGAGCCAGGTGTCTTGCAACACCATGCCGAAGAGACGCCGCAAGCTCCCGCGCTTCATCTCATGGATATTCACCCCATCGATGAGGATCTTCCCGCTGTCGAGCTCATAGAAGCGCAAGAGCAGGTTAACCAGCGTCGTCTTCCCTGCGCCGGTCGGCCCCACGATGGCAATGGTCTGGCCGGGCGAGACCGCGATATTCATGTCTTCGATGAGTGGCTGCTCGGGCGTGTAGCTAAAGGCCACGTGGGAGAACTCCACTGCGCCCTGAGGCTCGGCGATGACCGGCGCGTCGGCGCGATCGGGTGTCTCCTCGGGCTCGTCCAGCAGCTCGAAGATACGCTCAGCCGAAGCGATGGTGCTCTGGATGATATTAGTGATATTGGCCAGCTGCGTGATCGGCATGGTGAACTGGCGGGCATACTGGATGAATGCCTGCACGTCGCCGATCTGGATGGCTCGCTGCGTCACCATGATGCCGCCAATGACGGCGATCAGCACGAAGCCGATGTTGCCGATGAAGTTCATGAGGGGCATGATGATGCCCGAGACGAACTGGGCGCGCCAGCCAGCGTTGTAGAGTGTCTCGTTGAGCTCCTCGAAGTTGGCGATGGCCTGCGCCTCGTGCCCGAATGCCTTCACGATCCGGTGACCGGCATACATCTCTTCGACATTGCCATTGAGCCGGCCCAGCGCGCGCTGCTGGCTCGCGAAATAGCGCTGTGAGCGCTTGGCGACGACAGTCGTCACCACCAGGCTCAGCGGCAGGGTGAGCAGCACCACCAGCGTGAGCAGCGGGCTGATGGTCAGCATGATGATGACCACGCCGAGCAGCGTCACGACGGAGGTGATCAGCTGCGTCAGGCTCTGCTGCAGCGTGCTGCTGATATTGTCCATGTCGTTCACGGCACGGCTGAGGATCTCGCCGTGAGTATGCCCGTCGAAGAACTTCAGCGGAAGCCGCGTCAGCTTCTCTTCCACCTCATTGCGCAGGCGATAGACCGTGCGCTGCGCCACCCCAGCCATCACATATTGCTGCACATACATGAAGATGGAGCTGATGGCATAGAGTCCCAGCAGCAGCAGCAGGATGTGGCCAATATAGGTGAAGTCCACCGCCGCGCCGGGCACATGGTGGAACTTGGCGAGCAGGCCTTCGAAGAGCTTGGTGGTCGCCAGGCCGAGGATCTTGGGCCCGACGATGCTGAAGGTCGTGCCCAGCGCTGCCATCAGGAAGACCACGAAGAGGGTGGCCTTCTGCTGGCGGAAATAGCCGAGCAGCCGGCGGAGCGTGGCGCCGAAATTCTTGGGCTTGGCGACCACCATGCCCATCGCGCCCCAGCCGCCGCCGAACGCCATGCCACCACCGCCGGGTCGCCCACCACCCGGACCCATCCCGCCAGGATGTGAGCCGTTGCGTTGCTGACTCATGCTATCTCCGCCTCCGACATCTGCGATGCGACGATCTCGCGATAGGCCTCGCTGCTGCCCATCAGCTCGCGATGCGTGCCGATGCCCGCAATGCGGCCGTCATCCAGCACGATGATCTGATCGGCATCCATGATGGTGCTGACCCGCTGTGCCACGATGAAGACGCTCGCATTGGTGATCCGCGGGCGCAGCGCGGCGCGCAGCCGCGCATCGGTCCTGTAATCGAGTGCGGAGAAGCTATCGTCAAAGACATAGATTTCCGGCCGGCGCACCAGAGCGCGCGCGATCGAGAGGCGCTGCTTCTGGCCACCGGAGAGGTTGGTGCCGCCCTGCGCGATGAAGGCGTCGAGCTGGCCGTCCATCCCACTGACGAACTCCTCGGCCTGCGCAGTATCTATCGCCTCTCGCACCTCGTCCAGCGAGGCGTCCTCTTTGCCAAAGCGAACGTTTTCCGTCACCGTGCCGGTGAAGAGCACCGCCCGCTGTGGCACGAAGCCGATCTTGGCACGCAGGTCGGCCTGTGTCATATCGCGCACATCCACGCCATCCACCAGGATGCTGCCGCTCGCCACATCGTAGAAGCGGGGAATCAAGTTCACCAGGGTGGATTTCCCCGAGCCCGTGCCGCCGATGATGGCGGTGATCTTGCCGGGACTGGTCTGGAACGAGATATTCGCCAGTGCGGGCTCCTCGGCGCCGGGATAGCTGAACGTGACGTCGCGGAACTCGACGACGCCATGCCGCTCGCTCGCATTGGCAGGCTCGACGGGATCGTTGATCTCCGGCGCCATGTCGAGCACCGCGTTGATGCGGGTCGCGGAGGCGGCGGCGCGTGGCAGCATGATGAACATCATCGTGAGCATCAGCACCGAGAAGAGAATCTGCATGGCATATTGCAGGAACGCGATGAGCGCGCCAATCTTCATCTGGCCATTATCAATGCGGATCGCCCCGAACCAGAGAATGGCCACGCTCGACACATTCAGCACCAGCATCATCAACGGCATGAGGGTCGCGGTGATCCTGTTCACGCGGATCGCCGTGTCGGTGAGGTCCAGGTTGGCGACATCGAAGCGCCGCCCCTCAGAGTCGGTGCGGTCGAAGGCGCGGATGACACGCACTCCGGTCAACCCTTCATCCAGGATGAGGTTGAGCTTGTCGATCTTGAGCTGCATCACGCGGAAGAGCGGGAGCGCCTGCCACATCACGATGATGATGGCCAGCACTAGGATCGGCATGACGGCCACCAGCACCCAGGAGAGCGTGACATCCTGCTGCAACGCGAGGATGATGCCACCGATGATGTTGAGCGGCGCCGCGATCATCATATTCAGGATGATGATAAGCACCTGCTGCACCTGGGTGGTATCGTTCGTCGTCCGGGTGATGAGCGAGGCCGTGCCCACCTGGTCGAACTCATGCAGCGAAAAGGCTTCCACCCGGCCAAAGAGCTTCGCACGCACCCGGCGGCCGAAGCCCGTGGCGACGCGCGCCGAGTAGAAGCTGCCG
>DASWAC010000167.1:0-17304 GCA_036391335.1 Ktedonobacterales bacterium | reverse complement strand
GGCATCGCGGCAACAGTGGAAGGGACTATATTTTGTGCCATTGCCAGTAACATTTGGCATCCTCATCTTCGCGCCGCTCGTGCTGGGCATCGTGCTCTACGCCATTGGCGCCTCAGGCGTGGCGCGTCCGCGTCTCGCGGCGGGTCTGGCGATTGCGGGCGCCCTCATCCCTCTCATCCTGTTTGCCGCGCTCAGCACGAGCTGGCTCAACAACGTCCCCCTGCGGACGAGCCTCTTTGGAAACGGCAGTGGCCAGGCCTGGTGGACCCCAGCGCTGCAGCTCGACGACTTCGCCATGTGGGGAGCGTTGGGCGTGATGGTCTTCATCGGGCCACTTGTGCTGTGGCTGGCATGGCGAGGCGGCTTCGCGGTGAGTCAGTCCGCTGGCGGTGATGAGGCGTCACAGACAGCCACCGAAGATGCCACGGACACGTCGCTCATCAGTGCACCCGCCCAGCCACTGGCACGCGAGCGCTGGCAAGGGCTGAGCGTCGCGCTGGCCATCGAGTCTGCTGCGCTGGCCGTCTGCTTCGGTGACGGCGTCGGCTGGGTCGCCCTCTGGTGGCTAGTGCTGGTCGCCCTGGTGTGGCTGCTGGGCGAGCTGGGCACGGCGGCGAGCTCGTTCGACCGTATCAGTGCGGTGGCGCTGGCGCTGGGTCCCATCCTGTGGTTCGTCACGATGCTGGTCGTCGGCAACGGCGGTGGCAGCTATCGCGTGAGTGACCTCATGGGCACGGGCAAGACGAACCTGCTTGGCTCCATCTTGCCTGAGCTAACCATTGCGCTGGCTGCGGGCCTCTATCCCTTCCTTGGCTGGGTTCGCCGCCGAGCACAGCTCACCCCGCCGGCCGGTCTGGCCGCGCTGCTGGTGGGCGTGCTACCTGCGGCCCTCTTCATCGGTGGGCGCACCTTCGCCGCGCTGGAAGATACCTCAGGACTCACCGCCCGCATCGGCGCCTTGACGCCACCCATCACCACCGGGATCGTCTGGGTCGTGCTCGGCGCGGTCTCGATCGCCATCTCGGGCCTGCTCTCACTCGGCACACGCAATGCCCGCGCATTGCTGGCAAATCTCGCCATCGCGCAGGGTGGCTGGGCGCTGATGGCCCTTGGCATCAGCCTGCCGGCCGCTATCTATGGCTATGTGATGCTGCTCGCCACGATGGTGGTGGGCCTGGGCGCGATGATCGCGAGCCAGGTCGCCGGCGGCACGCTCAAGGCGGATTACGAGCTCGATGGCGCAGGCCCACGGCCATTCGGTCTGGCAACACGACCACTCAACCTGCTCATCTGGAGCATCGGCGCCGCATCATTGATCGGGCTCCCGCTCTTCGCCGGCTTTGACCCTCGGCATCTCATCTCTTCCAGCACTCTCAAGGCCTCGCAGCTGGTCATCCCGCTGGTCGGCTTCGCTTGGGCCGGCGATGTCCTCTTCGCCATCGCCCTGCTGCGATTCCTCGCGCCCGCCTTTGCCAATTGGGAGCCTGTCGCCATTGACCGGCTGCGCAGCGCGGGATGGTGGCGTCTGGCGCCTGAAGATGTGCCGGGAGCGCTGCTGGCTGCCATCGCCCTCGTCGCCGGGATCGCCTCGCCGGGCTTTCTCGCGCTCGGCGGGCATAACGTCGCTGGCGCGCTCCTCCAATCAAGCCTCACCCAAACCGGGCCAAGCATTGGAGCCTATGGCTATGTGACGCAAGTGAGCCAGTGGCTCCCCGGCTTCGCCTGGATCGCCGCGCTCTTGCTCGGCGCGATCGTGTTGCTTTCCCTGGCGAAGGCGCGCGTCGTCGTGCCCGCGCCTCAGCTCGCGGCCGAAGCCACCTCTGACGGCGAAGATGCCCCCCTCGAGCTCGCCACGCTGAATGAGCCTGACGCCGCGTGGTCTGATCTCTCGCGAGCGTTCGGCGCTGGAGTGACCGTGCCGGGCCGCTCGTGGCTGGAGACGATGGGACCTGCCGAGCCGGCGGAAGACCCTCCTGAGGAAGCCGCCGACCCAGATGGTGACGAGACATCGGGCTCCGCGGACGCCGAGCGTGAGCAGCAGAAAACTGGGGGACAAGCATGAGCCAGCGATTACCCATCGCATCAGTCTTCAGCATGGATACCGGGGGCTGCGGAGCCTGCCAGCAGAGCATCGCCGCGCTCAGCGCCGTGCGCCACCTCAAGGCGCTCTCGGCCAGTGGGCTCTCATTCACCGAGACGCCGCGCTCAGCGAATATCGTGCTGCTCACCGGGGCACTCAGCGTGGCCACCGAAAGCGATGTGCGGCAGATCCTAGGGGGCATCCCGGAGCCAAAGGTTCTGGTGGCGGTGGGCGACTGCGCCAATGGAGGCTGTGTCTTCAGTGGGAGCCCGCTGCTGGCTGCCAACGCCGCTGATGCCCTCGATGTGCACGTCGAGGTTGGAGGCTGTCCGGCCAGCCCCACTGAGATTCTGGCCGCCATTCAGCGCGCGCAGCAGATGCTGGCCACGAGCGAGACGCACGATACCGCCGCGGCTGAGCCTGTCAGCGCAACGCAGGGAGAAAACGCATGAACGAAGTGCTTGGCGCGGCCCTTGCGGTGCTGATCTATCCCGGCCTCGTGGTCGCGGCCATCGCAGCGGTCACCCTCATGTGGGCGCGCGAGGCGGTCGCGGCGACGGTGCAGCGCATTCCCGCGACGGGCCCCGTCCGCTATGTCGAGGGCTATGTCAGAGCTGGCCAACGTCCGGGCACAGTCTCGCGGGGAAGTCTCTCCGGCGCGATCACCGCCGCGCTGTTGGTCGCCTTCGTGTGCCCAATCCTGGCGCTGCTCTTCTTGCCGGTGCCGGGGAACCCACTCATCAATAATGGCCTGCTCACCGAGCCTGCCGGGGCCGGTCTGGTCTCCAGAGGGCTCACTGGTGATCTGCTGGTGGTCGCGGCGCTGCTCTTCGGGCAGCCACTCGCCCGCATCTTCCTCGGCTGGATCTCGCCTTCGGCCACCACGCGAATCGCGGCGGATCGCGGGGCACGCTTGCTGGCAGGCGCAGCCGTGGCGGTGGCGCTGGCGACGACCGCAATGGCCCAGCAGCTCGACAGCTTGCGCCTCGATGGCGTGCTGAGCAGCGCATCGTCGGTGGGCGTGGCACAAATCGCTCGCGTGCTGGCTGCCGGCGCCTGCGCCTGCGCGTTGCCAGTGCTGGCTCGCCGCACCTCTATGCGGCGCGCGGAGGAAGGCACCACCGATCTCTATGATGAGGCGGCTGACCTCAGCGGACGCGATCTCATGCTCTTCCGCCTGAGCGAAGCGCTCCAGATGATCGCCTTCGCGATCTTCTTCGGGGTCGTCTTCGTCGTGCCTATCTTCGCGCATTGGATCAAGGGCTCGGCATACCTCATCGCGCTTGGCATCGTGGCACTCGCCACTGCGCTAGGCCTGGGCCTGTGGGACTTCTTCGGCACACCGCCCACCGAGAGCGAAGACCGACCACCGCTGAGCTGGTGGCTGGGCGTTCCCGTGCTGCTGGCCCTGGCTGCGCTGGTCGCCGCCTCGTTTGCCTCGCGCATCGGCACGCCGTAGGCGCACGCATCACTCGACGGGCTGCGAGATGCCTTTGAGCAGCCCTTCGAGCACGACCGCCACACCATCCTCGTCATTCGTTGGCGCGACCCGCCGGGCAACAGCCAGCGCCTGCGGGCGAGCGTTGCCCATGGCCACGGGCATGCCCACCGCCTGCAGCATGGGCACATCATTCTCACCGTCACCGATCGCGATGACCCGCGCCAGATCAATGCCCTGGTCGCTCGCCAGCCGGCGCAAGGCCGCGCCCTTGCTGATGTCGCGATGGAAGAACTCCAGGAACTCCGGCATCGTCGTGGTGACCGTCACCCGGTCGCCCAGCCGCTCACTGACCGCCACGCGAACCGCCGCCACATCGGCGGGTAGGCCCGCCAGGAGAATCTTTGCCGCCGCTGGCAAAGCGCCCGCCAGCAGGCTCTCGACCACGGTGGGCATTGCCTCGCCATACGCGGTGAAGATAGGGAGATAGGGCCGCATGCGCTCATCCACGTAGATCTCATTGGCCGAGAAATGCGCCGCCGGCAGCTGTGGCGCCGCGGTGTCGAGCAGTTCGAGCACCATCGCGCGATCGGCTTCGGCCAGTGTCACCAGGTGGCGCGGCAGCCGGGTCGCGGACTCCACGATCGCGGCGCCGTTGAGGCAGATGTGGTCGCCTGAGAGATCGAGCCGTGTCACCAGCGGCGCGATGGTGCCATATTGCTTGCCGGTGGCGAAGATGATGCCCACACCGGCGGCGCTGGCGGCCCGCAGCGTGCGCTCGACACGGGGGGACAGCTGATGGTGCGAATCGAGTGTAGTGCCATCAACATCGAGGACGATATGTGTATAGCTCATGAGGATATCGCTTCTAAGTAATACAAGACTCCCCCACCAGCGTAACGCGGCGGGGGAGAGTGATGTCCGGGAATGGGACTCGCTTACCAGCGAGAGCTCGAGTCACCACCGCCTGACATCTGCTGATAACAGGCGCTGCAATACACGGGCTTGTCGCCACGTGGCACGAAGGGGACCCGAGCTTCCTGCCCACAATTCGAGCATGTCGCGACGTGATACTGGCGGGGACCTCGGTCGCCACGCGCCGCCGAGCCACCATTGGCGCGCCGGGCCGCACGGCACGACGGGCACCGCGACGGCTTGTTCAACAGTCCGCGGCTGGCGAAGAACTCTTGCTCACCGGCGGTGAACACGAACGTCTCGCCGCAATCGCGGCATACCAATTCCTCATCGGTAGTCAATGCTACTCTCCCATGTTGGCACTCCGCATCGCTGCGAAGCACTTCTGAGCCATCACGTGGGAACGCCGTCACGGAAAGAACACTGGTGGGCCTTGCGGTCATCTGCCTCGATGCGGCCCAGGAATCTACCGATGTGCGCCTGTGCGATGTCTGCTGGTCTAACATCCAAGGCTATAGCAGCCTTCGGGCGGCAGTATACCATGGTCTACTTGAGCGCACAAGTGCCCAATGAGCCATATCCGGCGCCGCTGAGTGCTGCTGGGCCGCATGTGGTGGGGCTTTGCGAAGTGTCGAGATTGTGGCATAGTAAGAGATACTTTCTAGCGCTCGGCCATTGCTGGCCACCCTGAAGTGAGCGTCTCATGCGCATCGCGATAGGCTTGCCATCCACCGTGCCAGGTGCCACCGCCCACTCACTGCTGACGTGGGCACACCGGGCTGATGCGGGTCCGTTCAGCAGCGCCGCCGTGCTCGACCGCGTGGCCTATGACAGTTATGACCCCTTCATCACGCTGGCCGCCGTCGCAGGCGTGACGAATCGTCTGCGCCTGGCCACCAACATCGCGATCGGCCCCCTGCGCAATACCGCGCTGCTGGCGAAGTCGGTCACATCGCTGCACACGCTGGCCGGCGGGCGGCTCACCCTCGGCCTGGCAGTGGGCGCACGGCGTGAAGACTACGACGCCGTCGGCGCAGACTTTCGCGATCGTGGGCGCCTGATCGAGCAGCAGCTGCGGACCTTGCGCCAGGGCAAAGAGAGCATCGGGACGCCCGGCGCGATGCCTCATGAGGGTCCGCGGCTCATGGTGGGTGGCTCGTCAGATGAAGTCTTCGCGCGCATGGCCCGGCTGGCTGACGGCTATATGCATGGCGGTGGCCCTCCCCGCGCGCTGGCTCGCGCCGCCGAAAAGGCCCGCGCCGCCTGGGAGGACGCCGGACGCCCGGGCCTGCCGGAAATCTGGGGGCAGGCCTACTTTGCGCTGGGCGACGACGACATCATCACGGCGGGCGCTACCTACCTCAAGTCATACTATGCTTTCGTTGGCCCATTCGCGGAGCGTATCGCGGCGGGCCTGCTTACCTCGCCACAGGCTATCGCCCAGCTGTTGCGCGGCTACGAAGATGCCGGCTGCGATGAGGTCGCGCTCTATCCCACCAGCGGGTCGCCAGAGCAGCTCGACCGCCTGATGGATGCCCTGGCCAAGCTCGGTGTGAGCAGGGAGCCCGCCTCGTGAGGATCATCGTGCTTGGCGGCGGCCCGGCGGGACTCTATGCGGCGCTCCTCATCAAAAAGTCGCAGCCAGCCGCCATGATCACTGTCTATGAGCGCAATCCCGCCGGCGCGACCTACGGCTTTGGCGTGGTCTTCTCCGATCGCACACTGGCTGCCTTCCAGGAGGCCGACGCCCGCTCATACAAAGCCATCACGGAAAGCTTCGTGCTGTGGGACGCGATAGACATCCGCTATCGCGACACCATGATGCGCTGCGGCGGTCACGTGATCGCCGGCATCGCCCGCCAGCGCCTCCTGGGCATTTTGCAGGGGCGCTGCCGTGAGCTTGGCGTCGAGCTCGTCTTCGAGCATGAGATTGCGGACCTGAGCGAGCTGCCGCCCCATGACCTGCTCATCGGCGCGGATGGGCTCAATGGCCTGACCAGACGCGTCTATGAAGCCGAGCTCGAGCCGCGAATCGTGCTGGGCCACGCAAAATATATCTGGCTGGGGACCGATAAGCTGCTGGACGCCTTCACCTTCATCTTTCGCGAGAACGAGCACGGGCTCTTCCAGGTGCACGCCTACCCATTCGCGGGGGAGCGTGGGACATTCATCGTCGAGTGCGCCGAGGACGTCTGGGAGCGCGCCGGGCTGGCGCGTGCGACGGAGGCCGAGAGCCTGGCCTATTGCGAGCGCCTCTTCGCGCCGGACCTCGCGGGTGCGCAGCTCTTTTCCAATCGCAGTGGATGGATGAGCTTTCCCACGCTGACCACCCGTCACTGGCACACGGGCAATGTCGTGCTGCTGGGTGACGCCATCCACACCGCGCACTTTTCCATCGGCTCGGGCACCAAGCTCGCCATGGAAGACGCCATCGCGCTCGCGCGGGTGCTGGAGCAACAGCCGAGCCTGCCCCAGGCCCTCGCGGACTACCAGCTCACGCGGCAGCCGGTCGTGCAAACGCTGCAAGCGGCAGCCGCCGAGAGCCGGGTCTATTTCGAGAACATGAAGCGCTACCTCCGGCTCGATCCGCCTCAGTTCGCCTTTCAGCTGCTCACACGCAGTGGTCGCGTCACCTATGACGATCTGCGCACCCGTGACGCGGGCTTCGTGAGGCAGACCGACCTTGCCTACACCCAGGCCTCCGGTGCCCCGGTGGCCAGCGCTCTGGCGCTGGATGAGCCCATCAGCACGCCGCTCCACATCGCGGGGCTCACGCTGCCCAACCGCGTCGCCGCACTGGCCGAGGTCGCCACCGACGGGCATCATGGCCTGCCGGGCCCAGGCTTCGAGGCCGATTTCGTGGCTGCCGCACAGGCCGGGCCCGCACTGCTGCTCGCCTCGCCTGTCGCCGTCTCTGCCGCGGGACGGGTGAGCGTGGTGGATGCCGGGCTCTATGCCGATGAGCACATCGCCGCCTGGAAGGGTCTGGCCACGCAGGCGCGCGCGGCCGGAGCGACCGCCGTCGGCATCGTGCTCAGCCATGCGGGCAGGCGTGGCGCGGCGCACGCGCCCTCGCTTGGCGACATGCCACTCCCCGCGGGAAGCGCATGGCCGCTGCTCGCGCCCTCCGCCATCGCCTATGAGGCAGGGTCTCAGACTCCCCGCGAGATGAGCGAGCCTGACATGGCGCAGATCATTGCCGAGCTCGTTGCGGCGACGAAGGGGGCGCTTCAGGCGGGCGCCGATGTGCTGGGCCTGCATATGGCGCATGGCTTCCTCCTGGGCAGCTTCCTCTCGCCACTGAGCAATAGGCGCGGCGACTCCTTCGGAGGCGATATTCAGCGGCGCCTGCGATTCCCGCTGGAGGCGCTCGATGCGGTCCGCTCCGAGTGGCCATCTGAGCGCCCGCTGCTGGTGGCGCTGAATGTGACGGACTGCGCCCACGGTGGCGTGGATCCCGCCGAGGCGGTCATCATGGCGCGGGCGTTGCGCGAGCACGGCGCGGATATGCTGTGGGCGCTGGCGGGTCACACGGTGGCCGGGGCGACGCCTCCCTATGGCGCGGGCTTCCTCACGCGGCTGAGCGACCAGCTGCGCAATGACTCAGGCGTTCCTGTCATGGTAGGCGGACACCTGACCAACGCCAACGCGATCAACACGGTGCTGGCCGCCGGACGCGCCGATCTTTGCATCGCCTCACGCGCGATGATCCGCGATGCGACGGCCCAGCTCGCGCCACGGCAGCGGGCCGAAGGGCTGATGGAGCAAAATGGCCGGCCGGTCGGCCACAGAGTGAAACGCGAGGTCATAGCATGAGTGCACAAGACATGCCACTTGGCGGGAAGCGTGCCGTCATCACGGGGGCCAGCAAGGGCATCGGGCGAGCCATCGCCACAGCCTATGCCGTGGCCGGGGCGGACGTCGCGCTGGTGGCGCGTGACGAAGGTGAGCTCACCGCACTTGCGGGGGAGCTGCGCACGCACGGCGGAAAGGCGTTTCCCATCGTGTGCGATGTCACCGACGCGGCCGCGGTCGGCAAGATGGCTGAGCAGGTGCTCGCCGAGATGCACGGCATAGACATCCTGGTGAATAACGCCGGCATCGCCCGCAGCCACAAGCTGGTGGGCCACCCAGATGAGCTCTGGAATCGCATCCTCACCACCAATCTCACCAGTGTCTATCTCGTCACCAAGGCCCTCGTGCAGCCCATGCTAGACCAGCGCTCCGGGCGCATCGTGAATATCGCCAGCATCGCGGGCAAGGTCGGCGGGCGCTACGTGATCGCCTACACCGCGTCGAAGCACGGCGTCATTGGACTCACGCGCGCACTGGCCGCCGAGCTGGTCAACTCCGGGATCACGGTGAATGCCGTCTGCCCCGGCTATGTGGACACGCCAATGACGGAAGCCGCCATCGCAAATATCACCGAGCATACCGCCATGTCCGCGGAGCGCGCCCGTGATACGCTGGAGCGCACCAATCCGCAGCAGCGGCTGATCGAGCCGGAGGAGGTGGCCAGCGTGGCGCTCTTTCTCGCGCTGGAGACGAGCAAAGGGATCACCGGGCAGGCCATAAACGTGGATGGTGGCGCCGTCATGTTCTAGCGGCGGGCCGTGCGCCGGCTGCCCACGAAGGATGTGTGATGAGCTACGACTTTGACTATGCGGTGAGTGAGGGCATCGCGACGATCACCTTCAATCGCCCTGAGGTCATGAATGCCCTGACTTTTGAGGTCTACGCGCAGTTGCGTGACCTCTTCGAGACGTTACGCTATGACGATGCCGTGCGTGTCGTCATCCTCACTGGCGAGGGAAAGGCCTTCTGCACGGGTGGCGATGTCCAGGAGATCATCGGCGAGCTGCTCACGCGCGATATGCGTGGCCGGCTCGACTTCGCCCGCATGACCGGCGCCGTCGTGCAGCACATGCGCCTGCTCGACAAGCCCATCATCGCGGCGCTCAACGGCATGACTGCGGGCGCAGGCGCGGTGCTGGCGCTGGCGTCTGACCTGCGCGTCGCCTCAGACCAGGCACGGCTAGCCTTCTTGTTCTCACGAGTGGGCCTCACCGGCGCGGACATGGGCGCGGGCTATCTGCTGCCACGCATCGTGGGGCTTGGCCGTGCATACGAGCTGCTGCTGCTCGGTGACACGATCGACGCCGCCACCGCCGAGCGCTTCGGGCTGGTGAACCGTGTCGTGCCGCATGCCGAGCTGATCCCCTTTGTCGCCGACTGGGCAAAGCGGCTCGCCGCGGGGCCGACCCTGGCGCTCTCGATGACCAAGCGCATGGTCAATAACGAGCTGGGCATGGACCTCGTGAGTGGCATCGAGGCCGAGGCGCAGGCGCAGGCGCTCATGCTCATGGGTGACGACCACAAGGCCTTCTACGAGGCGTTCACCCAGAAGCAGTCACCGAAGTTCACAGGACGGTAGCAGCCGCCATGACACGAGAGATCATCAACCCACCGCACCTCGCGCCACCGTATGGATTCAACCATGGCATCCTCGTCAGTGGAGGCAGCTTGCTCTTTCTGGCGGGGCAAGACGCCAGTGATGGCAATGGCGCCATCGTCGCACCCGGCGACCTGCTGGGCCAGTTCGAGCAGGTCATGCGCAATCTGACGGCCGTGGTTGAGGCAGCTGGTGGCGCAGCCCAAGATATCGTCAAGCTCAACATCTTCGTGCGCAGCCGCGATGAGTACGTGAGCAGCCTCGGCGAGCTCGGCGTCATCTTCAAGCGCTATTTCGCGGGACACTATCCCACATTCGCGCTCTTCGAGGTGGCGGGCTTCTTTCAGCCTGAGGCGCTCATCGAGATGGAAGGCATGGCCGTGATTCCAGAGAAGGCCGGGGGCAGCTGATGGACTTCTCACTCACTGAGGCGCAGCAGCGCTGGCAGGCTGTCGCCCGCGCCTTCGCTCGCGACGAGGTGGCTCCCCGCGCGCGTGAGGCCGACGAGACACGCCACTTCGACCGCGATCTCGTCACCAAGATGGGCGCGCTCGGCCTGCTTGGCGCGCTGGTGCCCGCTGAGTATGGTGGCAGCGCGATGGATGCGCTCAGCTATGTGCTGGTGAGCGAGGAGCTTGGATGGGCCGATTCTTCGGCTCGCGGCTTCCTCACGGTGCATGCGGGCCTCGTCTCACGCTTCATCGCAGAGTGGGCCACGCCGGCGCAAAAGGCCGAGTACTTGCCCAGGCTCACCAGTGGGGAGTGGATCGGCTGCTATTGCCTTACCGAGGCAGAGGCCGGCTCAGACGCAGCCAGCATCCGCACCACGGCCACTCGCGATGGTGACGACTGGACACTGTATGGCGAGAAGATCTGGATCACGAACGGAAACGTGGCTGACCTCGCCATCGTGATGGCGACGCGTGATCCCACCGAGCGCCACAAGAGCATCTGCGCCTTCCTCGTGCCAACCAGTGCCCCCGGCATCATCCGCACGCCCATGCCCGGTATGGAGCTGGGCCATCGCGCCTCGGACCACGCCCACATCACGCTAGACAACGTGCGCGTGCCGTCAGCCCAGATGCTCGGCGAGCCTGGGCACGGGTTCAAGATGGCCATGTCGGCGCTCGATCGCGGTCGGCTGGGAGTGGCAGCGGGCGCGGTGGGCGTGGGCCAGGCGTGTCTCGACGCCTGCGTCAGCTTTGCCCGGCAGCGCCGCCAGTTTGGGCAGCGCATCGGCGACTTCCAGATGATCCAGGCAACCATCGCCGACATGGCCGCGGATGTGCAAGCCGCGCGAATGCTGGTCTATCAGGCCGCTTGGGCGCTCGACCAGGGCCAGAGCGTCACGCGGGCCACCTCGATCGCGAAGCTCTTCGCCACTGAGGCCGCGGCACGGGCCGCCAGTGAGGCCGTGCTGCTCCACGGCAACCGTGGCTATTCGAGCGAATACCCGGTCGAGCGCTACTATCGCGACATCAAGGGCCTGCAAATATACGAAGGGACGAGCCATATCCAGCGTGTTATCATCGCGCGCGACCTGCTTGGCCGTGAGCGTGAGCAGTAATCTGGCAGGAGGAGAGCATCACATGCGCATGGATCAGATGTACTGGAATCCCAAGAATGAGACGATGCCGAAGAAGGACCTCGCTGCATTGCAGCTGCATAAGCTGAAGCGGATGACCGCTTGGGCCTACGAGCGGAGCCCCTTTCACCGTGAGCGCTGGGCCGCGGCGCACTTTCATCCTGACCAGCTGACCGAGCTCAAGGATATTGCACGCATCCCTTTCATGACGCGTGAAGACTGGATGGCCTCGATTCAAGAGTCGCCCATGTATGGCACGCTGCCCACCGCACCGGAAGAGCTCGCCATCCGCTATCACCTCACCTCGGGCACCAGCGGGCGCACACCCATCCGCGTGCTCGACGGCCCCAAGGACTGGAAGTGGATCTCCGAGATGTGGGCGATTGGCTTCTGGGGCTTCGGCGTGCGCCCGGCTGACACGGTCTATTTCGCGTTCGGCTATGGCTCGTTCATTGGCTTCTGGGGCGCCCACTATGCCTGCGAGAAGATCGGCGCCATGGTCATTCCAGGCGGCGCGCAAACGACGGAGGCTCGCGTGCGGCAGATCGTCGAGATGGGCGCGACCGTTGTCTGCTCCACACCGACGTATGCGCTGCGGCTGCAGCAACAGGCCAGCCTAATGGGGATAGACCTGGCCAAAGAAGGCAAAGTGCAGCGCATCATCCTCTCCGGCGAGCCAGGAGGCTCCATCCCCGCGCTCAAGCGCCAGATCGAGCATGCGTGGGGCGCGAAGGCGGGCGACACCGCCGGGATGACCGAGCTGGGCACCATCATGATCTTCGAGTGCGACCACCAGCCCGGCGGCACCCACATCATCGAAGACAACTTCTACGAAGAGGTCATAGATCCTGTGAGCGAGCAGCCGGTGAAATATGGTGAGCTTGGCGAGCGTGTCGTCACCTCCTTTGGGCGCGGCTTCATTCCCACCATCCGCTATCGCACCCAGGATATGGTGGTAAGACTGCCGCACACCACGTGCACGTGTGGCCGCACCGGCGACATCTATGAGGGCGGCATTCGGGGACGGTGGGATGACATGAAGACCGTGCGCGGCACGAATGTCTATCCGCGCGCGGTGGAGGCCATCGTCCGCGAGTATGAGGTGATTGACGAGTTCCAGATCTATCTCTGGCGTCAGGAATCCCAGCGCGATGAGATCACCATCAAGGTCGAGCTCAAGCCTGGCCACGAAGCCGACTGGCCCGCGCTGGAGCCCCGGCTGGCCACGGACCTCTCAAATGCCCACGAAGGGCTGCGCTTCATCCTCGAGCGCATGCCCGAGGGCTCGCTGCCACGCTTCGAGCTCAAGGCGCGCCGCATGGTGGATGCGCGCCCCAAAGCAGATTACGAGAACTAGAGAGCGGGAAGAGATACCATGGCTAACACGGATATGTATGGCAAACCGACGACGGGGCTCGAGCGCGAGGTGCTCGCGGTCTATGAGGCGCTGAAGAGCATAGTCGCACGCGACGACCTGCCGCCATGCGTGGCCAGCAACGCCCGTGAGGCATTGGCATGCCTCTGGCAAGCCGCGAATGACCTCGATCTCGCCTTCGAGCAGCTTTACGACCTGGGCGTCTGACGCGAGAGTGGGCCCGACGCGGGCGCGGTGGCGGCCGTGGGCCTCGATGGCCTGGGCGCGCGACGTTTCGCATCGGGCTCGGTGTTCACCACGAAGGCCGGGGTCCCATCAGGTGCGATGGCGAAGGCATCCGCCTGGCTGTCGCTCATCACTACGCCATCGCAGAGATAGTAGAAGCGATAACTCGGGCCAGCGGGCACCTCGATGGTCACGCTGTGTGAGCCGTCAGTCTGCTCGGCCATGATCTGCGAGTCGCGATTCCACGCGTTCGTCTCGCCGACGAGCGAGATGCGCTCCACCCAGATCCCAGCAGGCACGGTGAATGTCAGGCGAGCGATGATTCCGGAATCCGCTTGATAATAGTCGCACAAGACCACAAGGGTGATCCTTCCCGTCTCACGCCTGCCCACATCCCCACTTTGGCACAGCGTGGTCAACCTTGACCTGAGAGCACGTCCACGGCTGAAGAGATGTGACCTGGGGAATGCTCTGTACTGACACCTACGTCAGCTTCTTCATAGTTAATCACAATTGCCTCTCTTATGTCCACGTAGGCGCGAGATTGTGACCTGCACGCGCTCGCCGCCCCTGCGCCGAGCAGCTCGCCACGAATCAGTCGCCGGCACGCTAGTGCGAGAGCGCCCGCGCCATCCCTGGCGTGAGCAGCCATTCGAGGACCCCGTGCCCGGCCAGGGTGCCATGCGATCGGTGCGGGACGCTGATGTCCACGCACACGCAAGCGCCTTTCTTCATGGCGACCTGCGCCGGCGCCTGGCTCACACTGATCAAGTCTCCGACCATCTCGGCGAAATCGGGGTTGTGCCCCGTCACCATCACCGCACGCGCGCTGCCATATTTCGCCAGCACGCCAGCCAGCTTCCCGAGGTCACACCCTGGCGCGAGTCGCTCGTCTTCTTCCACCGGCACGCTCAGCTTCTTCGCCAGCGTGTCCGCCGTCTGCCGCGCCCGGACCAGTGGACTGGTGATGATGACCTCTGGCCCCGTGCCCATCGCCGCCAGCACCTTGCCAACCTTCTTGATTTCCTTGAATCCCTCTTCTGTCATTGGGCGCAAGGCATCATCGCCTTGCCAGGTGGTGCTGTCACCAGCCTCGCCATGCCGAACGAGATAGAGTCGCATGCGCACCGAATCCTTTCTCTTACGTGGTCATGCCGGCGATCAGCGCCGCCAGCCGCCGCCGAAACACCGGCCCCGCGACCAGCTGCCACATGGCGGACATCCGCGCGCGCTCCCGCCGCTGCGCCTGGGCCAGCGCTTCCAGCGTGCTCGATCTCACCTCGCTATCCTCGTCTCCATCCTGGGCCAGCAAGCTGGAGGTCATCGCGAGGTCTTGCAGGTGGCCGAGGTAATCTTGAAACCGTGTCAGCCGCTTGATGAGTGGCCTGGTCGCGCTGCCGAGCGCCGGGGCGAGCAGCTCAGCCTTATAGCGTAGCTCGCGACAATCCTTCCTGACCAGATGCGCCCGCACGCTCTCGCCGCTGGCCAGCGCCGCCTCACCTGCGAGCACGCGCTCATACGCCGTCCAGACGACCGTCCCTGCGCACTGCAGCGCCGTTGGACCTTCGCACGGGGGCTCAGTCTCCATCAGGGTGTCGAGCGCGGCCTTCGTTCGCGAGGCATGTCGCACATCGCGCAAATGCGCCACAGCTTCTCCACGCCGGGCCATGAGCCTGCCCGCGATCCGCGAGGTGAGCGCCGCATCGAGCTCGGGCATGCCATGGAGGAGTCCGGCGGCCACATCGAGGTCGCGCACGACGCCGAGCGCGCGCGAGAGCCGGCGCAGCCGGCGCCGGAGCCGGGCCAGCTCGTCTTGCCGCTCGGGCAAGAAATCAGCCGCGACCTGCAGTGCGAGCCTGGTGCGGCGAATGCCCACGCGCGCATCATGGATGTCATCTTCTGAAGGCGCATCGCCGTGCAGGTCAGCGACCCGCTTGAGCTGTCGCCTGCACAGATAAGCGACGAGATCGGTCAACAACAAGTCAGGCAGCGGCGCCTCTTGAGCGCGCAGTGCCATGCCACGTTGCAGCTTAGTGCGTGCCTCTGGCGCGAGCGGGAGCTCCGCCGCAAGGACTGCGGTGATAGCGGTGAGGTCGGCCTCGGCGCCATCCCCCTTGAGCTCGACCTCGACCTCATGGACCCTGTCGCGAAGCGCCTTGGCCTCGATGTAGCCCGTATCGTACGCGATCTCAGCAATCTCGACACCGTCGCGCAACACGGCCCACGTGACTCGATGCATGTGGTTGTGGGTGACAGGCTCTAGAGGGGCATCTCCCACCAGCGTGGCCATCCGCGAACCAATCGGCGCGGGCCAGCGCTCGGGCTGATAGGGCGGCTGCGCCAGCTCGGCGTCGAGTGGGCACTCGACCTCCTCGCGCCGGTGCGTGGCTCCGGTGACCTGACCATCGCTCTTGAGTGTGAGCCAGTGCGTGCCGCCAGAGGAGCGGATGCGCAAAGCGTGGCCTGCCCCGGTGACGCGCTCGTCCGGCGTGTCGAGCAGCACATCCTCATGCGTGGCAGCCTCTGCCGCCGCTAGCGCGAAAGGACGCACATCGAGCGCACCAATCTGAGCGGGCTCCAGTGGGGTCAAGGCTCGAAACTTGGCTTCAATCTCCACATGGCGCTCCTTCGACCACTGGAGGCATAGAGCGGTATTCTACACATGGTACCACGGGGGACGCCACCTCACGCTCACAAGCCACGGCAATTTCGTGATTGACAGCGTGTGAGTTCGTCATTCAAGATGAGGGTGTATTTCGCAATATCACTATTTCAGATCGCAAGATCCCCCAAGATAGCTGGAGTCGAGACGCATGGCCGGCAGGGCACTCACTACGACACGGGCGGGCGCTGTCAGCGCTGGTCAGCATAGCGGCGAGCTGAGCCGGGCACGCTTTCGGCGGCCAGAGCTCTACATCAATCGCGAGATCTCGCTCGTGGAATTCAGCCAGCGCGTGCTCGATGAGGCCAAATCAGCGCGCCACCCCCTGCTGGAGCGGGTCAAATTTCTCAGCTTCGTCGGCTCGCAGATGGATGAATTCATGATGATCCGACTGGCCGGCCTCTATGATCAGGTGGATGCCGCCGTCATCGCCACCGGGCCAGACGGCATGCTGCCGCGCCAGCAGATAGATGCGCTGCACGTGCGGGTGCGCAAGCTGCTGGCCGACGCCCACGCCACCTGGGAGCAAGAGCTGCGCCCCGATTTGCTGGCCTGTGGGGTCGAGATCGCGCATTATCATGAGCTGACCAAGCACCAGCGTGACGTGCTGGCAACATTCTTCCGGGCGGAGATCCTCCCGGTGCTGACCCCGCTGGGCGTTGACCCCGGCCATCCATTCCCGCACATCTCGAACCGTAGCCTGAATCTGGCCGTGACACTGAGCGACCCTGGCAACGAGCCGGGGGACCTCTTCGCGCGGGTGAAGGTTCCCGCGACGCTGCGACGCCTCATCAAAGTGCCGGTGAGACCCCACAAGGCTACCGACCCGACCGCGCCCGCTCGCTATGTCTTCACCTGGCTCGAAGAGCTGATGGCGGCGCATCTCGACTTGCTCTTTCCTGGCTTTCGCGTGGTGGCATCACACCCCTTCCGGGTGCTGCGTGACGCGGACTTCGAGGTACAGACAGATGAGGCCGGCGATCTGCTCGAAACGGTGGAGCAAGGCGTGATGCAGCGGCGATTTGGCGCCACGGTGAACCTCAGCGTGCAGCCCGATATGCCCACGCAGGTGCGCCGGCTGCTGACGGAAAACCTGGAGCTCGACCCCGAGGACGTGTGGGAGCACGACGCTCCACTCGGCCTGAGTGACCTGGCCGAGCTGGCCGACATTGACCGCCCAGACCTCAAGGATACAGTGACGGTGGCGCGCGTGCCGGTGGAGCTCAAGCGCGGGCAGGACCCCTTCATGGCCATTCGCGGGGGTGACCTGCTGCTGCATCACCCCTATGACGCGTTTAGCAGTGTGGCCGACTTCATCGAAGCGGCGGCGCAGGATCCGCAGGTGCTGGCGATCAAGCAGACGCTCTATCGCGTGGGGCGCAACTCACCCATCGTGCAGGCGCTGCTCGACGCAAACGCGCGCGGCAAGCAGGTCGCGGTGCTCGTCGAGCTGAAGGCGCGCTTCGACGAGGAGAATAACATCGAGTGGGCGCGCACGCTGGAAGCCGCGGGGGTCCACGTGGTCTATGGCCAGGTGAATCTGAAGACCCACGCGAAGGTGGCGCTGGTGGT
>DASWAC010000166.1:0-9703 GCA_036391335.1 Ktedonobacterales bacterium | reverse complement strand
TGCCAAACGCCAGGGGCAACTGAAACACACCGCGTGAGAGCCTGTAGCCGCCATCGCATTCCTTGAGCAAGCTGGCCGCCATCTCCACGCGCGCCCTGGTACGTGGCAGATCTTGCTCCACCCTGGGTGCGCAGCAGAGGTCATGGTAGTAGAACTCTCGCGTAGCGCATGCCTTCTTGATCTGCTCATCCACTATGCGTATCCGTTCCGCGAGCGCGGGGTTTGGCTCTGCCGCCTCATCGCTGGCGCGACCAAGCGCGGAGGAAAGGTTGTCTTGGGCCACGAGCCTGGTGCCATCGAGCCGCTCCCACCGCAGGAGGCAAGTGGCCCAGGCGGCATCTGAGAAAGATTCAGCGACGGCGCTGATGTGGCCACTGCGCAGATATGGCAGCACGAGGTCTCGCAGCTGCCCGGTGGCGCGGTCCCATCGCTCGCTTGCCTGTTGCCGAAAGGATGCGATCGGGTGCGATTTGAGCCTCTGGCCCATCAGCGTGAAGTCACTGAGCATGCGCGAGCACACGGGATCAACGCGTGGGTTGCCGTCCGCATCCGTCAGCAGGGAGCGCAAGAGATCACTGGCATCCTGGATCTCTTCGCTGGCAGCCTCGTAAAGCTCGCGATCCCACTGGACTTTGGCGCTCACTTCATAGAGCTTGGGGAGGCGCATATATTGCGAGAGCCGCCGCTCGACGCGCTTGCCGTTGTTGAGCAGCTCGCGGGCGCGGCTATAGTGCCGCTTTTGCTTTTCTTCCGCCGGGGTGATGGCCGCCTCGATGCGGTGAATCGTGGCGAGACCGGCATCGAGATGGCTTAGCAGGGTTTGGTCGTCAAGCTTGTGCAGCTGCTGTTCCGCTGCCTCGTAGTGAAGGCGCGCGCTGCGGAGGTGGTCGTTGAGGGCCTCGTTTCCCTCGCGGGCCATGATGTCGCGAATGGCGTCCTGGCGGGTTTGCCCATCAACGATCAGCTCGACATCCGCCAGCGCGCGCTCGATCGGACGCCGATAGTCGTCGGCGAGGTAGATTTCTGCCCGCGCCGCGCCGCGATCATCGCCTGCGTCCCTGGCGCGGCGTCTCACTTCTTCATGGCCGTCACAGGCGCCCTTGAGATCGCCCAGCTCCGAGAGCGCCCAGGCTTTCAGGCTGAGGATGCTGCGCTTCCACGTTTCGAGCATCTGCGTGCCGGGCTTCAACCCTCGGAAATACTCTTCCGCGTCGAGGCAGTGCTGGAGTGCGGCGGAGGCGTTATTGTTGAAGAGCTCTACCTGGGCGAGTCGCTTCATCGAGCGCCCGAGACCTTCCAGCGCCAGGGGCTGCTCGGTGTTATCGCTGCGGCGCATGCTGGCATAGAGCTCGAGGCTTTCCTTGGTGTGGCTCGCCGCTTCCACATAGCGTCCCCGGCGCAGCTCGATGGCGCCCTTCACGCCGAGCAGCTCGGCCTTGAGCGCAACCCCCCAGGCGGTGCCGTGCTCGAGGGCAGTGGCTGTCTTGAGCCCCTCCTCGACCTGTCTATCCGCGGCCTCACTCTCACCGCGCTGCTCGAGAGAGCTCGCCAGATGAATCCGGGCCATGGTGTGTAAGGTCGGCGAGAGCTCAGGCTGTTCGGTGATCTTGACGAAGCCGGCATGCGCCTCGTCATAGTGGCCTGTGCGGATGAGGTCAATGCTGTGCACGATATCACGGAGACCTTGCTCCTGGGCATCCAGATCGCGGCGCACGAAGTCCCGCTCGGCCTCGCTGAGCGCACGCCCATGGGTAAGCTGGTTCGCAAGGGCATCGCGCTTGACCGGCAGTGAGAGCTGGCGCGTGCCGCTCGCCTGCCACAGGCGATCAGCGTCGGCAGGGGCGAGGCGCAGCGCATCCACCAGACGAGCCACCGTATCGGCGTTTGGGCGGCGGGTGCCACTCTCGAGCAGCGAGACGAAGCTTATCGAGCGGCCAAGGTCGCCCGCAATCTCTTGCTGAGATCGGCCACTCGCCATGCGAAGGTCGCGCAGCAGCTCCCCGAAGGGGTTATCTCCCTTCGACACGCGCTTCCCCTTAGGCAACAGGCGCTTCGGCATGGGGCACCTCCTCTGGGCAGCGAGCCTTGACATCCAGCAAGCTCATTTTACAGTGTCAAGACAAGCCGTTACATCGCGAAGCTGGTGTCAGCCGGTGTCGAGAAGCAACGCGCCCAGAAAAGGACGGACGCCCCACCCATATCGGTGAAGCGTCCGTCACACCCTGCCGATCATCGCCGGGCCCACCGTCTTCGCGCATGCGGCGTCACTCCTAGCAAGAAGCCCTCAGTGCTGCGAGATCCTGCTCAAAGACATGCAGCGCCTGAACCCAAAGGGCGATGCGCAGATACACCGGACACGGGTGCGCGGGTGTCTCACCGGGCTCACTGATGACGTAGCGCGAGAGCTCCCGCATGACCTCGGCTACGATGTCCTCTGCCTCGCGAGTGAACGCCTGGAATAGCTTTCCCGCCCGTCGCTCGCGCTCGACGAGGTCGTGTAGCCTGCCCTGCTGGGTCCTGACGGTGGCGCTCATCGCGTCCATCGCCGTCAGCATTGCTGGGAAGTCCATGGGGATGAGAGCGATCCACCTCTCATGCCCATTGCGATAGCCCGCACGGATGACGCGTTCCTCGAGCTCCAGCAGCTGGTGGCGCAGCAAGGCTGCTTTCTCGGCGGTCAGAAGGGGAATCGGCTCACGTTCATTGTCATGGTCGCTGCGCGACATGGAGCTGTCGTCGCAATCCCTTCCCTGACACATGGGTCCAACCTCCTCTGGTGTGGGCGCAAACCTCATTGTTTAGCGCAGACGCCATTGTCTGCCAAGATGGGAGTCACAATTCTCTCTCAGTAACTCCTCTTGTAAGCCGAGTATACAAGAGAGCTTTGCTTATGTCAATATATTTGCCAAATTTCAACATATCATCTTCTCTGGCTACCCATTATGGCTGCTTTATGCCTCGAGTTGTGGCCGCTGATACAGATAATTTCAGAGATCATAGCGCTGAGTGAGAATTTGACAGTGTGTCAAATCAGCTTCTCCCGCTCGCCTGTGCCGCTCCATTACCGGCTCCGTCGTCCTGCCGACAGCGGTCGTTTGCCGCGCCTGTGGTAGTGTGAGAGCGTAGTGGAAGGCCCATGGGAGACAATGAGATGAGTGGTGAGAGACCAATCGCTCGTGACCGGGCGGTGCTGATCTATAGCGAGCATGCCGGGCATAGCGCGGCGCTGACCCACGCGGAGAGCCAGCTGGCAGCGGCCGGCATCTCGGTGGCCGAGCGCATCGAGGTTGGCGCGTTGCCGGCGACCACCGCGCAGGGACCCATCTGGCGCGACGCGGGCATCGGCCTGGCGATCGGTGCGGGCGGCGACGGCACGCTTGGCACGGTGGCGACGCACCTGCTGGGCTCGGACCTCGCGCTGGGCATCCTGCCGATGGGCACCTCGAATGATGTGGCGCGCTCGCTGGGCATCCCACTGGATATCGCCGCGGCGGTGCGCGTGCTGCGCGAGGGCGAGCCCACTGTGGTGGATGCCGGGCAGGTCGTCAGCGAGGCGGGTGCGTCACTTTCACCGGTCTTTTTGCATGTGCTTGCCCTCGGGCTGAACGTCGAGTTCGCTCGCCTGGCCACGAGTGTCGTCACGCGCCGCGAGTTTGGCCGGCTGAGCTACGCTGTCTCGTCGGTCGAAGCTCTTGGCACTTTCGAGCCAGTCGAGACTCGACTTCACCTGAGCGGCTGCCCGGAAGATCAGGCCTCAGACCTGACACTCACGGTGATGCAGGTCGCGGTGGTCAATACGCCGGTCTTCGGCGGCAGCCTGGAATTGCGGGTGCCAGGGATCAGCGTGCGTGACCAGACGCTGGATGTGCTGGTCTTCGAGGTGATCGAGCCGGCGGACCTGCGCCAGATGGTGGAGACGCTCATGGAGTTCATCCGTGGTGGGAATCATGAGCTCCGTATCCCGGGGATGCATCGCTTGCGCTGCAAGGAGCTGCTCATCGAGACCACGCCGAGCGTCGAGCTGACACTGGATGGCGAGCTGCGCAGCCGAACCCCCGCCACGGTGCGGGTCGCGCCACAGGGGGTTCCGATCATGCTGCCGCGGAGCGCCCACACTGCTAAGACGACTGGAGAATAGCGTGCGCGTGCCAAAGTTTTTGCGACGTGGGGAGTCACCCGCGCACGATGACCCCCAGCCGAGCGATCCCGCCGCCGGCGCGACACCCGCGAAGCGCCCGCTCCGCAAGCAGCAGCGTGCCCCCAGTGCTGCGGACCCCGTCGAGCGGTTCGCGGCCACGATCAAGTTCCCGATGGACCCCTTCCAGGTCGAGGCGGCCAACGCGCTGGCGGCGGGCAAGTCGGTGCTGGTCGCGGCCCCTACAGGCACTGGGAAGGCACTGGAAGCTTCCACACGAGTATTAACTCCCTCTGGTTGGAAAGCTATCAAAGACCTCGCTGTAGGGGATGCGGTTGTTGGATCTCATGGGAAGGCAACCAAAGTGCTTGGGGTCTATCCTCAGGGCATCCGATCCGCATATAGAGTCACTCTTAGTGACGACATTTCTGTCGTGTGCGATATGGATCACTTATGGGCGGTAAATACAAGGTCTCGGCGTCATGCTAAGTTGCCTTGGCGCGTGCTGACCCTGCGGGAAATCATGAAGGAAGGGCTAGCGGACGGGGAGGGAAGGCGTCACTTCATTCCTCTCGTAGAGCCCGTGGAATTTAGCTGTCAGCCGTCATGTTGTGAAGAAGACTCACTGGCATTGGCAAGGCAACGAACAAATCTTACTCAACGCGCGCTTGCTGCCAGATTGGGTGTGTCCCAGGGTTATGTCGCATCACGCGAGACGGGGCGATCAACACCAACTGTCGAGTATGAGGAGAAAGTCACTTCAGTCTTCGCTGAAGTGGGTTCACGAGAACGGATTGATCCGTACTTACTCGGCTTGCTTCTTGGTGACGGATGCTTTTCTACACCAATGGTGCAATTCTCCTCAGCAGATGATGACTTGATAGAATGTGTGCGCTCGAAGCTGCCTAAGGGAGTGGTGCTTCGGAAAGAAAACGCCCCAAACTATGATTGGTATATCGCGAGTGCTGAGCATGGCAGGCGTAATCCACTCGTGGTGGAACTACGTAATCTTGGCCTTCTCGGACATCGCGCGGAAAGCAAGTTCATCCCTGAGGCGTATAAATTTGCTCCTGTAGCAGACCGCTTGGCCATACTGCAGGGGCTCCTAGATACCGATGGCAGCATCGGCAAAGCCGGTGATCTTGAGTACTCAACGGTGTCTCCTGTCTTAGCTGAAGATGTGGCGTTCCTCATCCGTTCACTGGGAGGTCGAACCCGAATTCGCCATAAGAAAACCAAGGGCCAATTGGCATATAGACTTTTCGTTGACCTTCCTGCTCAATTCTCACCATTCGTCTTGCGTCGCAAAGCCGAGCGATATCACTCGCGCTCACGGCGCCAGCCTGTGCGAGCGATCGCTTCGGTCGAGGAGGCTGGTGAGGCGGAGATGATCTGCATCGCCGTTGATGCGGACGATGGCCTCTTTGTGATTGATGGGTTTGTGGTAACACATAATACGGTCGTGGCGGAATTCGCTATCTGGCAGGCGCGCCAAGCGGGGCAGCGCGCGATCTACACAGCGCCGGTGAAGGCGCTCTCAAACCAGAAATATCGCGATTTCGCGGCGGATTATGGGGAGGAAGTCGTCGGGCTGCTCACCGGAGACATCGTGGAAAATCCCGGCGCGCCCATCCTGGTGATGACAACGGAGATCTATCGCAACATGCTGCTCGAAGGCTCACGCGTCGCCCGGCAGCTCAGCGAAGCGAATGGCGAGCACGAGCCCACCGATGTGGCGGAGCTAGCGCGGCGCTCACGTCTGGATGAAGAACTTTCCGGGGTCGGCGTCGTCATCTTCGACGAGCTGCACTTCCTCGGTGATCCCGACCGCGGCCCCGTCTGGGAGGAGGCGATCATCCACTCGCCTGACCATGTGCTGCTGGTGGGGCTTTCCGCCACGGTGAGCAACCTGGATGAGCTGCGCGACTGGATCACGCATGTCCACGGCCCGACGGATCTGGTGGTCACCACCAAGCGCTCAGTTCCTTTGGAGCACTTCTACTTCCTCGATAACGTGCTAAACCTCGTGCGCGACGCGAGTGGGAAGCGGGTGAAATTCTTTCCTGACATCGGCGGCGAGACCAAAGCGGCCAGGCTGCAGGGGCGCGGGAGGCGCTATACCGCCTATGAGGATGCCGTGAATGCGGCCACCCCTGACGACCGGCGAGGCCGCGCGCGCAAGCAAGAGCGGGACCGCGAGCGCATCCAGGCGGAGCGGCGCACCAGCGGGCTGGGTCCAACGGGCAAAGGACCAGCGCCCAGGCAAGAGTCCGAGCAGATTGTCCGTGAGGCGCCATCGCCTGCGGAGGTGCTCACGGCGCTGCGCAAGGCTGATCTGTTGCCCTGCCTGTTCTTCCTGCCAGGGCGCAAGGCGGTCGAAGATGCGGCACAGGGCGCGGCCGGGCATCTGCTGGTGAGCGCCGAGCAGCGTGGTCGCCTGCGTGAGGAGGTGCGCCAGTGGATCGAGGCGCTGCCCCCCGACGACCGCCAGCTCGATCAGGTGAATCGGCTGGCAGACTTGCTCCCGCGTGGCATCGGCTTCCATCACGCGGGCATCTTGCCGGGGCTGAAGCTGCTGGTGGAATCCCTCTTCGCGCGCGGCGAGCTCAAGGCGGTCTTCTCGACCGATACCCTGGCGCTCGGCATCAATATGCCCGCCCGAAGTGTGGTGGTCGGCAGCATGAGCAAGTTCGACGGCACTCAGATGCGGCTGCTCACGCCGAATGAATATTCCCAGCTCACCGGGCGCGCGGGCCGCCGTGGCAAAGATGAGCATGGCTCGGCGGTAATCCCCTATTCACCGTGGGACGCCTTCGAGCCGGCCTTCACCGAGCTGACAGGACCGATGCTGCCGGTGACCAGCGCCTTTACCATTCGCTATAACTCGGTCCTCAACCTCTGGTCTTCACAGGATGACCGTCGCCTCGTCACGGCGGTGGCCGCCAGCCTGCGCGAGTTCCAGCGCAACGGGCGTCGCCAGCTAAAAAGCGAGCAGTGGGCCGCGGCGCAAGGGAAGCAGGCATCACGGCCAAAGGCCGAGATCACCCTGGGCAAGCAGGCTCGGCGTGAGCTGATGGGCACGATCACCGTGCTGCGCACCCTGGGGTACATCGGTGAGGACGATCAGCTCACCGTGCGCGGTCGCCTGCTGCGGGCTCTCTTCTCGCCCCCAGGCATCATGCTGGCCGAGCTGCTACTGGATGGCGCGCTCGACAACCTGGGGCCGGCTGAGATCGCCGAGGTGGTCAGCTGGTTCACCTATGATAATGACCGCCTGCGCAACACCATGACCCTGCCGCAGAAGCTCCAGATCGTGCGCCGCCGCGTCGCCAACGTGCAGCGGCTGGTGCAAGACACCGAATATGACCAGGACCTCGCCATGACCCATGGTATCGAGGAGGCCTTCCATGATGTAGCGCTCTCGTGGTATCGCGGCTCGTCACTCCAGGGCATTACCCGGCGGGTGGATCTGGCGGAAGGTGACATCCTCATCAGCCTGAACCAGACGATAGACCTGCTGCAGCAACTGCAGGCGTCCGTGGGCCAGGCGCTCGATGCGAAAGAGCTCTGGGCTCAGATGACTCCTGAGCGAAAGGCTCAGCGCGCCAGGCTGGAAAGCGTGCGCCCGGCGCTCGGCCAGGCGTGGCGCGGACTGTTGCGCGGCAGTGTGGCGCAAAGCCGCCAGCTGCCGACAATGGCGGTGGTGCTCCCCGAGAGCGAGATAGACGCCGCCCAGCCGGCGGGCGCAATCCCTCTCGCCGCGACAGCGACCGAGAAAGCACCTGCCTCGAAGGCATCCACTGCGCCAGCGGCCAAAGCGCCGAAGCCCACTCGTGGCGGCAAGACGAAGCCACCCGCCGGACCCGACACCGTGCCGCCCGCTCGCAAGGGGAAGGGTGGCTGGCTCCGCAAACGATGATGCGCTATCCGCCCGTGAATGCCGCCCACGCCTCGCGGGTCGTCTGGATGGCCAGGGTGAGCGCTAGCGCGCCATAGGTCTCGCCGGATGGCAGCGCCACCTCCGCGCCATGACCTCGCCGGGGGGTATCCTTGTTGAGCGTCGCATGGCAGGCGGCGTATCCAGTGGGAGGGCAGGGCACGCCATCACACGTGGGGCAGCCCATGAGGCCATAGCGCAGCGAGAAAAAGCCGCTGTGCAGGCTGGCGGGAAGCATCTCTGGCGTGAGATCCGCGCCGAGCAGTGGGGCCGGCTGGGGCGCCTGACCCTGCGCGATGGCCAGCTCGACCCAGTTGGTGTGGGCATAGAAGTCGGCCAGGGCGTGGCTGGCTCGGCCAAATGCGCGCAGCGCACGGCCACGCTCACCGGTGGATGTCAGGGTGCGGGCCAGATCGAGCGGGGTGCGAACGCTGCGCCGCCAGTGGGCACAGAGGACTGACAGGTCCGCAGCGCTGTCGAAGTGTCGCCATGGCTCCCACTGGAAGAGGTCACTGAGCACGTTTGCGCGGATGATCGTCGCCAGGGCGTTCCTGCTGACGAGGGGCGCGTCACCGAGGGCGGCGCGCACGATCGCGCGGTGGAGCAGTGGAATCATGAGGGGAATCCTGATCATGGGCTGCGGCTCAGTCTGGCACAATCATACTAAGAAACGCAGTGAGAGTGACGAGGAGATGGCATGACGGTGATCGAGATCCGCCCACTGACGGGAGACGACGCGCCGGCGTGGCGCAGCATACGCCTGCGGATGCTGACCGAGAGCCCCTACTCATTCGGCTCTACGGTGGAAGAGTTCTCACGCCAGACGATGGACCAGGTTCGCGAGCGCATCGCGGGTCGCGCTCTGGAGGAGGGCTTTCAGCTGGGCGCGTTTGTGGATGGAGCGCTGCTCGGCACGATCGGCGCCTATCGCGGTGACAGCCAGCGCGAGCGGCACAAGATGACCATCTGGGGCGTCTATGTGGCCCCTGAGATGCGCGGCCAGGCCCTGGCCCGGCGACTGGTCAGCGAGGCAATCTCGCGCGTCAGGACGATCGCCGGGGTCGAGCAGGTGATCCTGTGGGTCGCCGCGCACAACGATGTGGCCAGGCATGTCTATGAGCAGGCGGGATTCCGCGCCATCGGCATGGAGCGTGAGGCGCTGAAGTTTCCCGATCGCTATGTAGATGAGCACATGATGCAGCTCTTCCTGCGCGATCTCACCTAGCCGCCGCCGGATATTGTGGCAGCGTGAAAGCCAGCACGACGGGCACGAGCAAGAGGCCCGCGGTGATGGCCAGCGCCCAGAGCGCGCCGGTGGCCGAGGCGGTCAAGCCTTTGGCCTGCCAGTCGCGCACCACACGAAAGGCGCGGAAGGCGAGCACGCCGAAGACGAGCGCGGTGATGAGCAAGCCGAGCGCCACGACGAAGACATCGGCGGCTTGCTGGGCAAAGAATCCCTCGGTGTTCGTCGCACTGCGGATCCATGTGGCGCCGGCTGTAGTGATCGCGAGGAGCACAACTGCCACGATCAAGGGGATGAGCCCCCGGAGGAGCCCGACCAAGAAGGAGCCACGCGAGGCGGGAGACGTCTGTTCCATGGTGGATACATGCCCTTCTGAGCGTGAAGCCTG
>DASWAC010000165.1:0-5968 GCA_036391335.1 Ktedonobacterales bacterium | reverse complement strand
GCGCTGGCATGCCGGGCATCGAGTCTTCGTCAGGGTCTCAGGGGTCCTCTGATGATAGCTATCCGGGCTCGGCGGCGATGTCGTTCCAGGGCGGCTATGACGGAGGTCGATTCGAGCAGCATGTGGCGGACCGCGAGCTGGTAAATGCCGTGCTCCAAAAGCTTCCCGAGAAGTACCGGTCCTGTCTGCTGCTCTATGAGCACGAAGGTTTCTCATGCGCGGAGATCGCCCAGCTAATGAGCCTGAGTCCCTCGGCCGTCAAGATGCGGCTGATGCGGGCACGGGAACGATTCATCACCATTTACAAGCAAGAGACGGGCAAGCAGCAGCACTGAAGGCGCTCTCGTGCGACGAGGCACGCCACCTGCTGGGGGCCTCGCGCCGCGATGACTGGACCCTCGCCGAGCTGCAAGCGGTGACCGCGCACCTCGCTGGCTGCGCCGAGTGCCGCAAGAGACAGGCCGACTATCGTCTCGCCGGTGAGATGATCCGCGATTTGCCGACCATCGTGCCACCCGCCTCCTTCCGCGAGAGCGTCTTCGCCGCCATCGCAGCCGAAATGGCCCGCACGGAGGCCGCGGCCCAGTCCGCGCCTGCCGTGGAGCCCGCCCTCGCAGCGCTGGCCCAGGCGGATACCGATCCTTCGCTGCCCATCGTGCGCCTGGCTATCCCGCAGCGCGCTCTCCATGCGGTCCCGTTGCGTCGCCCGTTGCGCGCCTCGCGCAGCCGCGGCTTCGATCTGCGGATGCTCATCGGGGCGGCCGCCGTCCTCGTGCTGAGCCTGCTGACGGCGACCCTCGTGCCCGCGAGTCCATTCTATCTCGGGGGCGCCAGGGCCACAGTGATCGCGCCGGACGCTCAGTTCAGCCATGTGACGAGCACCGCCGCCAACGCCAGGTGGCTCACGTATGTTGGGCGCAATGGCGCGGGCGCCTCGATGCTGCTGGCTGTGCCGCGCAGTGGTGGCAGCCCCGTCGCGCTGTTGTCTGGCGCGTCACAAGACCCCCTGCGTCTGTGGGGGGCGACCACGGGCTGGGCGATCTGGCAGAGCGGCAGCGGGGACCACTGGGCGCTCAAGGCGACCACCCTTCCCGGCGCCGACGGCTCGGTGAGCACGGCGACGCTCATCGCGGCACAGCCCGGGACCGACGGCCCACAGATCCTCAATGATGTGAATGTCTCGCGCTCGATCGCGCTAGTTGCCGTGAGCTTTGGCGATGGGTCGAGCGCCATCATGCGCTTCGACCTCACCTCCTCAGTGCCCACAGTGCGCGAGATCGCTCGTTCCACCACCCTGGGGCACACCCTCACCAGCCCCTCTCATGACGGCTCGGCCTATTTCTGGGCTGAGGTCTGGATGGATGGCGCGCAGAGTCTGCACAGCGCGATCTGGCACGGCAATGGTGACGGCCAGGGCAGCCAGCTCAGCGATGACACCCAGGCGTTCAGCCCGCGCGTGGCGGATGGCACGCTCGTCTGGGTCGAAGCACCCGACGCGCAGGCCAGCAGCCCCGATCTCGCGACGGCGGTGAGCGCAGTGCGCGGCACCGTCGAGGCATCGCCCATCGTGAAGGCGCGCTCAGCCGCGATCGGGCAGTCAGCCCATGCGGGCACCCTCGCCGCGGCGGGGCATCTCGCCCTGTGGGCCGCCGACAGCGGCTATAGCGTGCAAGATCTCGCCTCGCAGAGCGCCAGCTCGCTCAGCGGCACGGTGCGGAACGCGGCCAGCGTCAGCCTCTCGGATAGCGCGGTCGTCTGGCAAGATGCCGGGGCCTCGGCGATGCACGTCGCCGACGCGTGACGCGGTGAGCGTGGTTCTCCGCACAGCGGTGTTCCGCCGCTCATTGCGGATGGACGAGGCCAGTCACGATCACGAGTGCGACGACGACTGAGGGGTGCGGAATTTCTCAAGTGTCGCGTTCTTACGATACTTTGCGCCATTCGCGCGCTATAGTTTGTCTGTATCAAGGCTTGCGGTGCTGTGCCGGGACTCATGCTCCTCAAGCACGTAGGTGAGGCGCCTTTCGCAAGCCTCTGAGCCTCCACAGAAACGTTGTATGGGCGAGAAACGTTGGGAGAACCCATGAAGAATACATTGATCGCTAGAGCACACACTACCATCAATGCTCCTGTTGCTAGAGTATGGGATGCGCTCGTCAATCCTGAAATGATCAAGCAATACATGTTCGGCACGAACGCTGTGTCGGATTGGAAAGAAGGGAGCCCGATTGTTTGGAAAGGCGAATGGGAAGGAAAGCCCTATGAGGACAAGGGCGTGATTTTGCGGCTGAAGCCGGAGCAGGTGCTTCAATACAGCCATTTTAGCCCCCTTTCGGGTCAAGAAGACGTGCCAGCAAATTACCATACCGTAACGATTGAGGTATCCCCCGAAGAGAACGGCACACTTCTGCGGTTATCTCAAGACAATAACTCGACCGAAGAAGATCGTGAGCATTCAGAAGACATGTGGGGAATGATGCTCTCAGGCATCAAGAAGGTCTTAGAACCATAACAATGTGGTAGCACGCCTCGCACACGACGGTGCGGTGTAAGCAATGCATTCGTCAGACACACCCTGACAGATACTGTCGCCATACCTCACGCTGCTGCTGCTCCACATCAACGTCACTCTAGCGCTAAAACATCGCTCGGTAGAGTGCGTGATTCTCAACGCCAAGCGGATTGCCGCCTCAACACGCTCCATTGGCGTGAGAAGAGCCGCGCGACGCTCCCCTTTGCATCGCGTGCCCCGCCCCTGGTCGGCTATACTGCGGGCAAGACGCGTTTCCCCACTCAAGGAGCATATCCCCGTGATCGAGTTTACCCTCACCGATGAGCAGCAAGAGATGCAGCAGCTGGCCCGCACCTTCGCCGAGCAAGAGATTCGCCCCGTCGCGGCCGAGCTCGATGAAGAAGAGCGGTTCCCCACGGAGCTAGTGAAAAAGGCCGGCGAGCTGGGGCTGACGAGCTTCGCCTTCCCAGAGGATCTCGGCGGGCTGGGAGTCACTGACGAGCTAACCAACTGTCTCATCACCGAGGAGCTCGCGCGCGGCTGCGCAGGTGTCGCGACGGTGCTGGGGGGCACACACCTCGCCAGCATTCCCATCCTCATCGGGGCGACTGACGAGCAGAAGAAGCGTCTGCTCAAGCCGATCGTCGAAAAGAATGGCCTGGCCGCGATGGCGCTCACCGAGCCCGACGCGGGATCAGACGTGGCCGCGATGACCACGACCGCCCGGCGTGACGGCGACCACTACATCCTCAACGGCACGAAGCGATTCATCACCAATGGCG
Organism: Ktedonobacterales bacterium; assembly: GCA_036391335.1. Lineage (GTDB taxonomy): Bacteria > Chloroflexota > Ktedonobacteria > Ktedonobacterales > JADMIN01 > DASWAC01. The sequence continues at coordinate 2,674 of DASWAC010000165.1, read as the reverse complement.
GCATCGCGGACCTGTATGTCATCTTCGCCACGGTCGATCGCTCACTCGGGCACAAGGGGGTCACTGCCTTCATCGTGGAGGGCAGCACCCCGGGCGTCAGCGGCGGGAAGAAAGAAAAGAAGCTCGGCATTCGCTGCTCGCACACCGGTGAGGTGATCCTGGAGGATGTCAAGGTGCCGGCGGCGAACCGCATCGGCGAGGAGGGCAGCGGCTTTAGCCTGGCGATGACCATGCTCGACCGCTCGCGCCCGATGATCGCCGCCATCGCGGTTGGCATCGCCCAGGCGGCCTATGAGTATGCCCGCGACTACGCCAAGGAGCGGGTGCAGTTTGGCAAGCCCATCGCGGCGAACCAGAGCATCCAGTTCATGCTGGCGGATATGGCGACCAAGGTGCAGGCAGCCCGGCTGATGGCCTGGTGGTCGGCCAAGGTCACCGAATCGGGCCGCAAGTTCCTCTATGAGAGCAGCATGGCGAAAAACTTCGCCTCCGACGTGGCCATGGAGGTCACGACCGATGCCGTGCAGATCTTCGGTGGCTATGGCTACATCCGCGAGTATCCGGTCGAGAAGCTCTTCCGCGATGCGAAGATCACGCAGATCTATGAAGGCACGAACCAGATACAGAAGATCGTGGTGGCGCAGCAGATCTTGCGCTGAGACAGGCGCCACCGACGTGAGCGCCGCAGCCTCATGGTGCCGCGATTTTCCGCGCTTCGAGGGCACATCGCCCCGCAAAGAAAATATGTAACATCAAGGACGGCGGCAGCGATACAGGAGTGCGAGGACTCTGAAAGTGAGCTGCCGGCCCTCTCGATGAGGCGCCGCCTAAAACCTCCTCGTTTTCCAAGGAGCACGCTTGACACCTCCTAGCTCGTCGGGCACAGCCACGCCTGTGCGCCACATCCGCTTTTGGCAACACGGGCGCGCTGTGCGCCAGATGTTACGCGCCTATCCCCCAGGCACGGATGCGCTGGTTGACCAGATTCGCTCGGGCAGCCCCCTCGCGCGCTTCGCCTTCCAGCATGTGCTGGCGCCGCTGTACTTCGCTCGGGAGCAGGGTTGGGCAGTGCGGGGCGAGCGGCAGCCCCTGGCTGCGATCATGTACCTCCGTCGCGACGCCCGGCAGGGGATCAGGGTGCTCCATATTGATGACGTCAATGTTGACGCAGCGTACCGGCGCCGAGGATTTGCCCGGCGCCTGATGGGCTTGGCCGAAGAGCTGGCACGCCAGGAGCGATACCCCTTCCTCAAGCTCGCGGTGACGGTGGCCAACACGCCTGCTGTCACCCTCTATCGTCAGCTTGGCTACCAGGAGCAGCATCATCGCTACTTCACGCACCCACCCACGGACGCACCGCTGCCCGTGACCGCAGACGTCACGCTGCGTCCCTTACGACCACGAGCCGCACAAGCCGCCAATCGCCGGTTCTATCGGGTGGAGATGCGGGCCAGCGCCCCAGAAGTGGCAGACCTGATGGTGACCTATTACTCGCAGGGGGCAGGCGGCGAAGGCGTGCCTATGGCCGGTGAGCGAGCCTATGCGATCGAGCGTGACGGGCAGGAGATCGGATATGGCGATGCGTATCGCAAGCGTCATGAGTGGCAGCTTCGCCTGAGCCTCCAGCCGGATGTATGGGGGACAGCGCTGGAGCGACAGATAATCCAGCGGTTGGCAGACACCACCATCGGCGCTCAGGGGCAAGGCTCTAGCACGGCATTCGCCCTCCACGTCCCGAGCGCAGCCCATTTCGATGCGCTGTGCGCTGGGAATCCTTCGCTTGCGAGTGAGCTTGGTCTCGTGGAACACAGCTACGACCGGATGATCATGGTCAAAGTCGTGGCCAGCGGGTCATGAGGTGGCGCAAGCGTCACCCTCTCACCGCATAGCGCAGCAGCGCCCGGCGCACGAGAGGGCGCACCAGTGTCGCGCCCCAGCGGGCCAGCGTCATCCGCCGGCGATACTCGTCGAAGAAGTCTTTCGCCGAGTGGCGCTGATAGCGCAGCAGCGCCTGGCTCTCGTCGGTGTCATACCAGTCCAGGTGATAGGACTCCTTGCCAAAGTATCTCGTGTCGAAGGTGCCGATGCCCGCGCCGTCGAGATAGCCTCGGTAGTAGTCCGCCATCGTCATGCGGCAGGTTGGCCCGCCCGCCACGAGGAGCGTCCTGCCCCACACATCCGGCGAGCTCATCGCGTTCACCACGGCCAGTGCGGCGTCAGCGGGGTGGATCATTTCCATCCGGTCGCCGGGCGGCACGCTGAACATCGCGCGGATGCGTAGCGCGTTGAATGACTCATCCATGCGCGGGATTGCCGTCAAGCGCAGAATCGTCCATGTGAGCCCCGACGCGCGCACCAGGGTCTCACACTCGGCCTTGTGCTTGCTGTAGGGGTCAATCGGGTGAATCGGGTCACTCACGCGGCGTGGTGGCGGGAGCGCCTGGGTATTGCCGAAGAGCGCGATACTCGAGATGTAGACGAGCTTTGGGGGTGTGGCCTGCGCTTGCGCGGCGGCGATGACCTGCTCGGTGCCGCCCACATTGATGGCGCGGGCCAGGTCCGGCTGGATGTCGGCGAGCGGGGGCAGCATCGCGGCGAGATGAATGATCGCCTCCTGGCCAGCGACCGCGGCACGCACGGCCTCGGCGTCGCGCACATCGCCCAGGGCAATGCT
>DASWAC010000164.1:0-2290 GCA_036391335.1 Ktedonobacterales bacterium | reverse complement strand
CGCCGTGCCGTGGCCCAGCGAGATGCCGGCCTTGCGAGCGAGGTAGTCGAGCTTCCCGGTGAGGTTCTCGATGGCTTCTTCCCAGGTGAACTCGGCAGCGGTGCGGCGACCGGCGGCACGAATCTTCTCCCGCTCGACGCTGTTGTAGTGCAGGTGCAGCAGATAGCCAGCGACCTCATCGGGATCGTCGGTGTCCAGGGCAATGGCATTCTCGAATGAGAGCACGTAATCCTCGCCAGTCGAGCCGGTGAAGGCGATGCCGCCCGTGGCCATGACCTCCAGCCCGACCAGGCCAAAGGGCTCGTGCCCACTATTGGCCAGCACGGCGTCGGCGGCGGCGTAGCACACCCGCACAAACTCGGCGGGCACGAAGAATTGCAGGTTATAGATGTCGGCCTTGGGCGCGGCGGCAATGAGGCCCGCAACTTCCTCCACCTGCGGGCGCCTGGCCGACACGTCGCGCACCGTGAGGTCCAGCTGGCGGGCGCGAGCCATCACCTCGGCACCATGCGGCTCGATGCCGCCGCGGATCACCAGCGCCACCGGATGCCCACTGTGCCGCAGGCGCGCCACCGCCTCGACCGCCATGATCCACCGCTTGTCGGGGTCGAAGCGGCCTATCTTGAAGAGGAAGAGCCGGTCCTTCTGACCACGCACCACCGCCTCACGTGTCGCGCTGACCAGCGCGGGATCGACAGGCTCCAAGTAGCGACTGGGGATGCCATTAGGGATGACCAGAGGGTTCACCCCGAAGCTCCAGAGGCGGTGCTTCATATAGCGGCTGACAGTCGTGATGGCCGCCCCGGCTGCCAGGCGTTTCCAATCCATCCGGTGAAGCGACATCAGACTGTTGCAGTTCCACATCAGGATGGCCTGGTTGCGCAGGTCATGAATGTAGAGCAGGTCCGAGAGATTCGAGACGGTCTCGGCGGTTTGCCAGTCTTCGCCGATCGCGATGAGCACCTTGCCCGCCGCGAAGGCCGGTAGCGCGATCTCATTGTAGATCATCTTGGGCACGTGCCTGGTGTAATAGGCGAGCTTCTCTTCCTCGCCCTCGTACACGCCGTGAGGATACTTCTTGCTGATGTGCTGCGCCACCCGCACGAGATGCAGATGCCCGTCGTGCAGTGTCTCGCGCTCTGGAAGGGTGGGATCGCCCACAAAGAGGAGGTGCGTGTCATAGCCCAGCCGCGCCAGTGTCTCGGTCAGCTCGGCCACACGGGTGCCCAGGCCGCCCGCGAGCGAATACATGTCCGGTCCCTCGAAGCAGACCGAGACGAAGACGGCATTCTCCGGGGAGATGATGCCCCCCGCCAGGAAGGAGTGCGCGGTCTCGACGCGGCGGGGCTTGCGGCGAGCTTTGGGCGTGATGGGCGGCGTATCGTTGGGCATCGGGGTGAACCTCGCTTGGGGGGGAGCGGGCCGCTGCGCGGTGTTATGGGCTGATTAAAGTATACGCTACGATGTGCCCTTGCTGGGGTAAGAGCGCATGCTACAATGCGAAGCACATTGAACGTAGCGCAGGCCCAGTGAAAAGGGTAGCACGTCATGCGCCAGGGCGAGCACGTGGTGATCATCGGTGGCGGCGCCACGGCGGCGCTGGCCTCGGTCCGGCTGGCCGAGCGTGGCTTTCGCGTGACCGTGCTGGAAAAGGCGCACATCGGCAACGGATCATCGAGCCGGTCCAACGCGTGCATTCGCGCGCAGTTTGGCGTGGCCGAGACGGTCACCGGCATGATGTATTCCGAATGGTATTACGCGCACTTCCATGACCTGCTCAAGACCCCGCCAGAGGGTGCGCAGCCGGTCATGGAGCAGAACGGCTACCTCTTCCTCTATGAGGATCCCGCTGCCTTGCCCGCATGGGAGCCGGCCGAGCGCGCGGAAGCTCTCACCACCTGGCAGGCTGCGCTCGATCGTGTCGCCATGCAGCAATCCGTCGGGCTGCCGGTCGAGGTGCTGACGCCAGAGGCGGTTCAGCGGCGATGGCCACACCTGGAGATGGAGCGTCTCATCGGGGCGACGTGGTGCCCCACCGACGGCTTCTTGCACCCTCACATGGTCTATGGGGAGGGCTTCCGCCGCGCGCGTGAGCTGGGCGTGGAGGTGCGCCAGGGCGCCGAGGTGACGGGCGCGCGCCTCTCGGGTGGCCGCATCGCCAGTCTGGAGACGAGCGGTGGCGAGGTCACCGGCGACTGGTTCGTCAACGCGACGAACGCCTGGGCGCCGCGAGTGAGTCGTCGCATCGGCGGCATGCCACTGCCCATCGCGCCGCTGAAGCGCTATCTCT
>DASWAC010000163.1:0-17691 GCA_036391335.1 Ktedonobacterales bacterium | reverse complement strand
GCTCACTGCCTCCCGCTCTTGCCGCCTGCATACCCATGACGGTGATCTTCGCAGCGCTCATGGAGCCGTTGATGCTGTGTAGTGATGGGGCCGATCTGCTCACATTGCATGGGCAGCTTACCGTGCTAGATTTTATCCTGCCCAAAGTGGGATCCTTTGCGCCCATCGTGTTCCTAGCCACTGTGCTCACAGTGAAGACTGCCGGAAGGGACAAGCTCACTCTTACAGAAAGTGGCATCTCATCCTATAATGCGGCCTTCAAGAGAAGAGAATCAGCACAGTGGCAAGACATTCGTGCATGGAGTGTACGTAAGACACGTGACATGTTTGACGGTTCTCAACTCATTTTCACCATTTGGGGGTGGAATCCAGAGACGCAGATGGAGGACGATCTGCTGGATTGGGAGGAGCCGTACAGTGGTCCAGGCTTTCACTGGTGGCTAGGGCATAAGGAATATCGTGTGCGAGCAGATCGTGCGCACGCCATCATTGCCGCCAACGTGCGGCAGCCATTGCGCCTGGAGCCTGAGTCGCGCTGACAGCGCGCCTAGCAGCCGATCGCGCTCAGCCACAAGCCCTCACTGCGTCGAGATCACGATGAGCACATCGGTCCAGCCGGAGCGTGCCGCATCCGGGAGAATCGTGATGGCGACCGTCGCGCCACTGCGGCTGGCCGTCACCTGCTGGCCGAGGGGCAGCATCACGCTCTTCACGCTTTGCCAGCCCGCGCCAGAGAGCTTGCCGGCATAGAACGCAGCGATCTCTCCGGCGCTGGCCTGGGCGCACAGCCCATAGGTGCTGCCCCCTGGCGCGCTATAGCCCTGGCGCAGCTCCGCGCCCGGATAGGCGGGCACTGCTGTGGGCAAGTCCTGCTGCACGTCCGGCGTCGCCACGCAGATATCGCTCACGCCAACGGTGCTTCCCGTCCCGCCGATGACATACTGTGTCGGCGTCGCGCTATTCGCCCCGGCCACCGGCGTGATGCCCCCCGGCGTGAGCGCCGTCACCGTCGGCGTGGCCCTGGGGGATGGCGACCCACCCGCACAGGCCGCCAACCCGGCCAGCAGCAGCGTGGTCAACAGCAACGTGGCCAGCAGCACGCGAGTGCGGGCCTGTGTGTCAGCCGCCATCGCGCCCACCTAGCTGCCCGAGATGGTCAGCGCGCCAAAGCGGATGCCGGCCGGGCCATAGTAATTTCCGTCGGCAAAGGGCTCGCGTGAGAGCTGCGCGTCACCGAGCGCCTCGAAGATGTTTCCCGCGAGGGAGCCGCCCTTGATGGGAGTGACACCCGATGGGTCGTGGCGATAGCCCAGCTTGATCTCAGCAACGAAGTTCCCGGTGGCCACATCTGGGTTCATGAAGCTGAGCGCCACGATCTCGTAGATCGAGCCACCCTGCGCGGCTCGCAAGGTCTCGAGCGGCGTGGATCCCAGGCCCACGGTGACATTGCCAAACTCGCCCGTCACCGGCACGCCCAGGTAGGCGCCATAGCGCGCATCGGCCCACGGCGCGATGAAGATGCCATCGCGAATGACCGCCACACGTGTCGCCGGGACACCTTCGTCATCGCAGGCCCACGAGCGCATCCCCCATGGCCGCAGCGGATCGCTCCACAGGGTAAGCGCATCACCGCGTGGCGCCTCGCCGGTCACGTGCTGGCCGGTGGCGAGCCGGCTCAGCTTCTGATAGGCGGCCTGCGCTGACGTATGTGTCACGAGCGGGCTGAGCTGGAAGAACGGCGGGCAGAAGATCTCAGCGGCGGCGCGGCCCGTCAGCAGGACGGGACCCTGATGGGTGTCGGGCATGACCGCCGAGAGGGTGTCGCGCGCATAGGTCGCGAAGGCGCGCGCAGCGGCGTCGATCCCCACATCGCTCAGGCGGCGGCGCTTGATCTCGCCGTGAAACTCCGCTTCGTGTCCCTCACCACCGGCGATGAGCACGAGATCCACGAAGAGCTCTGTCAGGCTGTCGGGCACATCCACCCCCGCGCTGGTCGTCAGCGTGCGCTCGGTCCGGGTCGCGAAAAATTCCGCGCTGCTCACTCGCACACCTTCCATTCGCGCTACGGCGGCGGTGAGCTGACCCCGCAGGTCACGCACCACAGCGGCGAGATCGCTCGCGAGCGCGGGATCGCTCGTGCTCACGCTCGGGTATCCCGCAGCGGGCGGGCGGGGCAGCTCGAACGGCGGATTGTCCGTCAGGGCCGCCATCTCGAGGCCGGCGCGCAGGTGGGCAGCCAGCCGGTCGGGATCCGCGATCTCGTCAGGAGAAAGCGTGATGCTGGCGAGACCACGCGCCAGGCCAGATGCCGCCTGATGGTCATTGTGCAGAACGACCCGCGCGCCCTCAGTGCTGACCCTGCGCTGCGCCTCGTCGCGGTCACCGATGACATAGAGCTGCGCTTCGTCGGTGTGCTCGCGGCGGGCCTGCCAGGCGCTGGCCTCGGGCAAGTCGCGCAGCGCGGCGGCAAGTGAGCTCGTGTCGAGTGGTGCGGATGTTGACATGGGCAGTGACCTCGCTTTCTCTCGCTCTCATAGTGTCGCTGAGAATGACCGCCTGGCGCAAGCTCGCATCATCCAGCAGCGTGCGCTCCTATATTTTCAGCAGTGCCTTCGCTTCCGGGTGGTGTAACCCCAGGAAGGAATGAAGAGGGAGCAGTGATCTTGCCTGCGTCAGCAGTTGCGCCGCGACTCGCGCGACACCCATTCGCCCAGGCGCGGTGGCCGAAGGAGGAAACATGCGCTATGAGGTGACCGTGATGGACGTCGCCGCCCGTCCGACCGCAGTGGTCGCCACGACAACGACCTGGCAGGAGTTCCCCATGCTATGGGGAAAGCTCTCGGGTGAGGTGTGGGCGTGCCTGCGTGCTGGCGGGATTGAACGGGGCTGCCGCAACGTCATGCTCTACTGGGACGATGTGCCACATGTCGAGGTTGGGGTCGAGCTGCTCGTCCCCTGCCTGCTCACTGGCCGAGTAGTGGCGTCGGCCCTGCCAGCAGGTCGCGTGGCGATGACCATTCATCGTGGACCGTATGCGGGTCTGGCAGAGGCGCATCGGGCAGTGCTCGACTGGTGCGCCGTGCAGGGATGGCAGCCGGCCGGCCCTCGGTGGGAGGTCTATGGGCCTCACAGCGACGATCCCGCCGAGGTGTGGACCGAGATCTACTACCTGTTACGATGATAGCCTGCTTCCCGCCGTGTGACCCCAGCTTGCCAGAGTAAGATCTGCGCCAGCCATGACGCAAGCTCACGCGTAGCAGATCATCACCTCACGCGACAGCGTTGGCGCCACGGCCTGCCTATCGTGCATGCTCTAACTAGGCTGCCGAAGATGGGACCGGTGTTCATCGTCAGTGGCTTTCCCTGAGCGACACGTGTGAGAGGGGCTCGTGATGGCATTCGCAGTGGGGACGATGGTTGCAGCGAATGCGCTCGTGCTCGTTGGCGCCATCGCCACGGTGCGAGCGCTGCGAGTGAGGGGGCTGCTCGCGGGTCTGCTCACGGGATTCACAGCCGCTATCGCCCAGATCGTGGGGACATCGCTCCTTGCGGGCGCGCTCATCCAACGCCTGACCCCCGCCATGCTCATCGCACTCAATGGGCTCGTGTGCGTTGGGCTGCTCCTTCTCGCCTGGCGCTTTGGCGAGCCCTTCTCGCGGGCTCAGGTGAGCGCGTATCTCCGGCGGCTCGGGGGAGCGCTTGGCGAGGTGCTGATGACGCCCTGGTCGGCGGCGCTGCTCCTCTTGACCCTGGCGAACATGCTCTGGCTCAGCGTCGCGGCGCTCATCGTGCCACCGTATGACTGGGACGGGCTGGCCTATCATCTCCTGGCAGTCGTGACCTGGATTCAAGCGGGCAAATTCGCATTCTCACCGCACATGAGCAATGTCAACTTTTATCCCTTCAATACCGAGCTGATCTATGACTGGCTGGCGATCTTCCCCCATAACGGCTCGCTCGTCCGGCTGGGGCAGATGATCTTCGTCGTTGGTGGCATGCTCGGCCTGGCTGGCATCTGCCGCCTCTTTGGGCTGAGCAAGCCCATTGCCGCCAGCGCAGGCTGCCTCTTCTTCCTCACGCCCATCGTGCTGGCGCAGGTGAACACGGCGTATGTGGATGTGGCCTTTGCCTCCATGGTCATCGTCTGCTTCTCCTTCATCCTGCGCTATGCCCAGGATGGCGCCTGGCAGACGCTTCTCATGGCTGGCGGTAGCGGCGGCGTCGAGCTCGGCATGAAGGCGTCAGCGGTGGCTTATGTCGGCATCGCCCTGATGACCCTGGTCGGACTATGCATCGCTCGTGACCGCGCTAGCATCAAACGGTCGGTGCGAGGCGTCGCTTACTATGCCATGAGATTGGCGGGGACCCTCCTCCTCTTCGCTGGACTCCCCATCCTTTTGCTTGGCACGTATTGGTATCTTCGCAACTGGGCCACGTTTGGGAATCCGCTCTATCCTGTCACGGTGAAGCTCCTGGGCCATCAGATATTCCCCGGGCGGGGCACCTTCGACACCTACTTCCTGAGCGCGAACACCCCGCCAGAGCTTGCGAGCCTGCCGCCATGGCTCCAGGTGGCCTATTCGTGGCTGCACGAGCCCCGGCCTGGAGGCGGTGAGTCCTACGCGAATGATCAGCAGATCGGTGGCTTCGGCTTGCAGTGGCTCATCTTCGAGCTGCCGATGCTCGTCGGCGTGAGCGTCTTCTCCCTGCTCAAGAGGCGGGGCATCTTCTTGGGCTTCTTCCTACCGTTTCTGGCGATCTTCCTGGCGCAGCCCGCCAACTGGTGGAGCCGCTATACCCTCTCCTTCGTGGCGATAGGCATCTTCGCGCTGTGCTACGCTGTGGAGCGGCTCAGGCTCCCAGTCGTTGGCGAGGTCATCAAGTGGGCAGTCGTAGCCCTGGCGCTGGTCGGCATCAGCCTCAGCTCAATCGAGGGGCGAAACTCACCGGCCTTCGTGCGCCAGGCTCTCGCTATGCCCACGCAAGAGCGCACCGTCGGCAACCTGAATCAGCCGCAGTACCGGTGGGTGGATTCCGCGCCTCGCGGCTCGCGAATTGGCTATCCCCACCTGACATGGGATCATTGGGAAGTCTATGCGCTCTTTGGCTCTGATTTCTCTAACCAAGTCTTCGTCATCTCCACCGCCAGCCGCGAGGAGTTTCTGCGCGAGGCGCAGGCGGATGCCATCCGCTACTATTTTTCCAGCGAGGATGCCCCTGAGATCGCGTGGCTGAAAGCTGATCCCCGCTTTCACCTCATTGACACGACGTGGGGACCGCGCGACGGGCAAAACCGCGTCTATGAGGTGCGCTGGTGACAGCTCTCTCCACGGCCAAAGCCGGGGCTTCTCAGCGTGAGACATGGCGACGCACTGGAAGGGATCTTTCATCCGTGGCTCTCACGAGAGCGCCTCAGCACGCGGTCACCGTGCCGGTGGGCAGCAGCCGGGCGCAGCGGGGCTCCAGCGCCTGGTGATCTGTATTGAAGGTGAGATCGAGGCTCCTGACCCCTGGGCGCAACGCGGGGAAGCGCACGACCGCCGTCACCTTCTGCCCCGGCGCGACCAATACTTCATTGGGCGTGGATACGCTCGCGACATAGCGATGGCCGGCGTCATCCACCAGCGAGACATTGGCCAGCGTGCGCAGCGCAAAATCGGCGGTGTACGTGTGATCAAAGTTGTCCACCTCGATGATCAGACTCATCCCGCCATCGGCTGAGCTCACACTCAGGCTCTTGAGCGCGACGGTGAACGTGTAGCCCGGACCATAGCCGGGATTCGACTTGGCCTGGGTCAGCGCGTAATCGTGATAGTCATAGACCTGGTCCGGTTGAAAGACTGGTGCCAGCGCAGTGGTCGCTGTCTTGCCCAATGAGCCCATCAGCCGTGTGACGCCGAGATAGCCCATCGTGGCCAGTACCAGTGTCAGCAAGATGGTCGCGCCGGCCCTGCCCCACCCTACCCAGGGCGAAGAGATCGGCCGAGTCGTCGCGGCGCGCAGGCCGCGTGGGGATAGGTCCTGCACGGTGGTCGCCAGCGGGATGGGACGCACGAGCGCGCTGGCGGGTCGCGTATCCGCAGAGTCAGGCATGGAGGCAAGCGAAGCATCCCACTGTCCATCAACACCCGCCGCGAACGCTCGCAGCAGCGCGCCAGCGGAGCTAAAGCGATCTTCTGGCCGCTTGGCCAGGGCCCGCAAGATGGCGGCCTCAGCGGGCACGGGCAGGTCGGGGCGCTGCAGACGCAGGGGCGGGGGTGGCTCAGTCGCCTGCTTCATGGCCAGCGCCATCGGCGTCTCTGCCGCGAAGGGAGGCGCGCCGGTCACCATCTGATAGAGGACAACGCCCAGGGCATAGATATCCGCTGCCGGGCCCACGGGACCGCTGCGCACTTGCTCGGGCGCCATGTACTGCGGTGTGCCCAGCACCTGCCCGGTGGCCGTCAGGGTCGTCGGCGTGCCTGGCTGCGACGCGGAAAGGTCAGCAAAGACGCGCGCGATGCCAAAGTCGGCGAGTGAGAGCGCGCCGTCGGCGTCCAGCAGGATGTTGGTGGGCTTGATGTCGCGATGCACGATGCCCCGACTGTGCGCATAGTCAAGCGCCTCGGCCAGCTGGCCTAGCGCGGTGACGACCCTGGCCAGCGGCATGCCACGCGGGAACGCGCCCACGCGGGTGGCGAGGGTGCCGCCGGGCATGAAAGGCAGCACCATATAGAGCACGTAATCCGCCTCGCCCACAGCGAGCACCGGGAGGATGCGCGGGTGACGCAAGCGCTTGGCAGCCGCGGCCTCGCGCAGGAATCGCGGGCGGAGCGTGTCATGCGGGTCGCCCGAGGAGGGAGCGATCACCTTGACGGCGAAAAGCTCGGCTGGCCGATCGGTGCGCTGAGCCAGGTAGACCACTCCCGCGCCACCCGCGCCGACCTGATGCAGCAGCCGGTAGCCGCCGAGCTCACGTCCGCTCAAGACGCCTGAGTGTGTGCCCATCCGGCGCGCTCCCTGTCATCTCGGCCACCGGTCACTGAAAAGTGCTTCCATTATACCTGGGCTGAGAAGACAGGGAAACGCGCAGGGAGGCTTACTTGAGGACGAGCGCGCAGTACGTGGTATTTGGCCCGCTGGGGCTATCGCACTGCTTGGTGGTGGCAAACTGGGTCACCCCGCCGAAGTCGTTCGTGGTGCCGGGATAGTCACCGCCATAGGTGTATGTCTTAGTGCTGGCGCTATAGGCGAAGAATGGATAGGTGCAGAAGGGCGTGCCGTAGCTCGCCGCCCCGCAATCGTGGTCTACCTCGGCCTTGCCACCATAATCGCTCACTGCCGCCCAGCCACTTGGGGTGCTGCCGTCGCCGAAGGTCACGCTCTTGATCTGCAGCGGGTGGAATTGAACCCATGTGGGCACATCATATGAATAGCATGCGGGCTTGGTGGCGCTGCCAGGCAAGCAGAACTGCGAGGCGGGATTCGTGTAGGGGCTGGTGTGCCCGATCTCCCACACCAGACTGTTGGGCGTGTCATGCACGATGCCCCAGCCGAGCGAGTTGCCGATCTGCTGGGTGGTGAAGGCTGGCATGAGGGGGCCATCCACCTGGCTGTTGAGCACGATCGTGCCGCTGTGTCCGGTCGTCACGTCGGTCACGGTGATGTGCATCCCGTCGGCGGCAGGCGTGATGTATTGGTGGTCGGTCACCGTGTCACCGGCATGCATCACCAGCGCCCCACCGGTCACGGTGTCTGTGAGCATGGCATTGAAGGCGGCTGACTCTGAGTTTCCGGACTTCGAGACCTCCCACACTGGCGAGCAGGCGGTGTAGACGCCGGGGGTATAGACGACGTTGAAAGCGCCGCCAGAGGCGCAATTCTTGAGCATGCTGTTGGGGTAGAACTGCAGCTCCAGAAAGGCCTGGCCATACAGGCTATGGGGATCAGTGACCGCGCCGCCGATCCAGAAGGTCGGCCCGACCGCATCCACTCGCGCCGCGCCATCGGTGGGCAGGACGACGGTCCAGGTGATGTCTTGTGCTGAGCCGGGATGATCAGAGAGGGGATCGATCTCGGGCTCGTCGTGCCCGGTGCAGCTGCTGGTATACCAGACGAAATCCTGGGGGTGATGGCCGATGCAGGCAGTGTGCCCTTGTGAGGCAGCTGGGGCGGCATGGGCGCTGGGACTGAATGCGTGCAGGCCCACTGCCGCGACGGTGGCGAGGGCGAGCGCGCCGATGCCGCCGATGGCGAGCATGCGCTTCACGGTTGCCTTCACTGTGCGATCCTTTCTCACGGTGGGAAGCTCCCCCGATCACAAAGATGGCGTCAGATGAAGCGTCTCCTCACGAGGCTGCCGATGGCGCTCGTGATCGGGCTGCTCCATTGACGCATGCTAGGCGGCGCGAAGTCAGCCCTCATGCCGCATTCCAGCTAATAGCCGCGCGCAAAAGCCGCGAAGTCGTGGCGAGTAGGTATGATGTCGTGAGCAGCCGTCTTACCTGATGCTCATGATCACGGCGCAGGTTGACGGCATCGTACACCGGCGCCAGCTAGCTGTCAATGTGCGCCCATTAGTGGGGAATGCTGCCCGCTAGGCTGCTATCCCAGGTGCGCCCGCACCAGCAGATGCGGCCCGCCTACTGACACGGGCACCATCTCTTTGAAGCCCTTCCCACAGGTGCCGGGCTCCAGCACGAGGTCGTTGCCGATCATGCGCACGCTCCGCAGCAGCTCGGGCACATAGCCGGTGATGGCGACGGGCGCGAAGAGACGGCCCGTGAGGCGGCCATGCTCGATCTCCTCGCCATACGACGCCGTCACCTGGATTCCCCAGCCCATGGGATCCTCGACACCGCTCTCGGCCTGGTGCAGATAGATGCCATGGTCAACACTCGCGATCATCGCCGCCGGATCACTGTCGCCTTTGCCAAAGAAGGTGTTGCTCATGCGGGCATAGGTCTTGCGCGTGAAGTCTTGCCGCCGCCCGTTGGGGGTGTGCGGGCCGCTGGCGAATGTGGCTGATGAGAGGTCACTGATGGGGCTGACGAAGACGCCATCGCGAATGATCTGCACCGGCGCGGCCAGCTCGCCGTCGGCGTCGAAGAAATAGGAGCCATAGGCCCCCGGAACGCTGGGATCGTCATACATCTGCACCACTGGCGCTGCCACTCGCTCATTGAAGTAATGCGCCGCGCGGGCGCGTCCCTTGGGGAAGAGGTCCATCTCGACGCCGTGGCCAAAGGACTCATGCGCGATGGTGCCACTCACGCTGGGATCCGTGATCGTGTCATAGTCCCCCGGCTCGATGGCCTTCGCGCCCAGCAGCCGCACGGCGATCTCGGCAGTGTGGAGCAGCGCCTCATCACCAATGGCAGCATGCTCGAAGCCGCCAGTGGCGCCACTCTGGGTAACGCCATAGCGCACCTGATTACCGTCTGAGGTCAGGATGAGCACTTGCATGATGACATGGGGCACGTGCTGCTCCAGATGCTTGCCCTGGCCGAGATAGACGCTCTCTTGGGTGCGGTCACGATAGCGCACCTGCACCTGCACGATGCGCGAGTCGAGCTGTTGCGCGCGCTGCTGCATATCGCGGACGAGAGCCAGCTTTTCCTTGAGCGAGACATCGCCAGGGTCGCGCTGCACCTCGGGCGCGAAGAACCGGGTGGGCGAGGCGTCATAGCGCCTGCCTCCGGGCGCCCGCAGTGGCGCGGCCCACGCACGGACCTCGCGCACCGTTTGGTCGCCGCCCAGGTCGCTGGTGGCCAGCTCGTGAAAGGCCTCGCCGTCATAGACGGTGAAGACCACGCCACGCGAGGGTGGCTCTTCGCTGGCATCTTGCTCGCGGCCGTTGTCGCTGATCTGCACGCCACCGGCGCCGGAGAACTCCGCCGCCACATAGGGGAAGCGCGGCTCCAGCTCGGCCAACAGCTCGCTCGTCTGCTCGAAAAGGTCCGCCATGCTCTCGCCCCTTTGCTCCATCGCGCCATCCATCGGGTGAGCCCGCCGCTCTCTGGGGTAAGTATAGCAGGGGAAGGGTGGGCTACTAGAGCGGTGGCCTCCTCTCGACATGCCCGCCTCAACCTGGCCGAGACGCGCGCACTGCTATGATAGTGTGGGCGCGAGACTGAGAGGAGTCGTGACATGCTGGGCAGGAAGCGCGGCAAGGTGTGGATGCTGGCGGGCGCGGTGGTGTGCCTGCTGGTGATCCTGCTAGCCGCTACCCTGGCAAATCAGGGGAGCCGGCGCGCCGTGCTCGACGCAGTGAGGCGCATCCGCGCGCCCAACACGCTCGTCGAGGGCAACCCGCTCATCTCGCGCAACGTGCCCGCCAGCTCGAATTTCTCAGACTACCCGCCCGCGCGCGCCAATGATGGAGACTACTCGACGGTATGGAACTCGATCGCGACTCCCACCGAGCAGCGCCCCGCGTGGCTAGCCTACGACCTCTCCGGCGTGCCAGCGGCACGGCGCCAGACACTCGATGTGGCCTGGTATAACGGGACCGGCGACTACTACCAGCCAGACGGCGCGACCTTTTATAACCTGCCGCGTGACTACACCCTCGAAGCCAACAGCGCGCCCGGAGGCGGCGAAGCGCCGGCGCAAGGCTGGAAGACACTGGTGCGGGTGACGGGCAATACCTATAGCGCGCGTGTGCATCGGGTCGCGTTTGGCGGCGCGAGCTGGCTGCGCATCAGCGTGACGCGCGTCAACGGATCGCCGGAAAACATGGGCGCCGCGCTGCAGATGGATGTCTTTGACACCGCCAGCCTCGGCAACGACACGTGGCTCTTCGCGGGCGACTCCATCACGCGTGATGGCATGGCGCCAGCCAACGCCGCGACGGGTCCTTGGCCGGACGGCAGCTATCAGCAGCTCATCAACGTGCAGCGCCCGACGAGATATCCGCTGGTGATTGACGGTGGCATCGGGGGGATGACGATGAGCTGGGCAGCACAGCACCAAGATATCATCTTCGCGGGCTACTCGCCGCACTTTGTGGCGATCTCGTTCGGCACAAACGATGAGAATGAGGACTATCTCCATTCGCCTGAGCAGGTCGGAGAGTATTACGCAAACCTGCTCCGCGTCGTTGATGGCGCCCTCGCGCGTGGCATGACGCCGGTGGTGCCATTCGTGCCGTGGGGCTGCAGTGGCCAGCTTGGCGCGAACGCGCAGGCCGTCAACGACTATGTCAGCGCCCACCTGCTCAAAGACCGGCCACAGGTGATCCGTGGGCCAAACCTTTGGAAGCTCTTCCACGACCATCCCACCTACATCGGGAAGGATTGCATCCATCCCACGCTGCAAGCCGCGCCAGGTCAGCTCAGTGGCTACGAGGCCTACCAGCGCGCCTGGCGCGACACGATGCTCGCGACGGTGTACCGAGCCGGCTAGGCAGACGCGGCCCGGCAGTAATACGCCCAGTATCCCTGGAATGCGCCGTAGTGGGCGAGCTTTTCGGCTACCTCGTCTGCCGTGAAGGGACGGCCCACGCCGTAGACCTTGCCTGCCGCCTTCGTCAGCTCACCATCCACTGTGGGAACGCGGTCCATGCGGCCCAATCCGCGAATGAGGATGAAGTGCGACGACCACTCGCCGATGCCGCGAATGCCCCGCAGCCAGGCGGCAACCTCATCGTAGTCACCGCCACGCAGCCAGGCCTCATCCACACTGGCAAAGGCCTCGGTCACGGCCCGCAGATAGCCACTCTTGCGCTCGTTGCGGACGACGCTCTCCAGCTCACCGGGGTCCACTGCTAGCAGACCCGTCGCCTCGGGAAAGGCGCGAAATGTCCCCTCGGGGAGGGTGATGCTGGCGCCAAAACGCTCGATGAGCGCCAGCTTCGTTTGGTGCGCCACCGGTAGCGGCGTACGCTGCGCAAGGATGGCCCAGCTCGCGATCTCGAAGGGGGTGAGAAACTTGGGCTGATGCAGGCCATAGAGCCGGGTGATGACCGGCGCGAAGCGGGCATCGGCCTGGCCCAGGGCATAGAAGGGGCCGAGGTCATCCATCATGCTGAGGAAGAAGCCGATGCGGTCGCTGACGAGCGCCTGCTCGCTCGCCGTGAGTGCCCGCGCCGCATGGATGGCATAGGCCACTCTGGGCGCATCAACGGTGCCCACATTGCGCAGCGCAAAGGCGACGGCCTGGCCGTGGACGCTGACGGCTTTGGTGATGCTGTCTTCGGTGACACGCTGCTCGCCCCTGGTGGGAGTGAAGCCGCCAAGGAAGTCACGCGCGCGGGCAAAGTCGAACGGCGCGAGGGGGGTGATCTCGCCGCTGATGCTGTGCATGGTGGGGAGCTCCTCTCTGCGCGAGAGAGCGACTGATGATCCAGAGGACTAACGGCCGCTTCCCTCGCGATGACTCATGGTACCCTCATCCCCAATCCTCCCCGCAGCCATCAGTGGAGCGGGTCGCCGGGCCCTCGCCCTAAGGGAGAGGAGTGAGGACGCGCGAGCGCAGCGAGGAGCGAGCCTCAGCGAGCGCAGCGGACGACCTGCGTAGCAGGGGATGCGGGTCCACGCTCAGGCGGGCCGCTGATAGACGATCAGCGCGTTTCCATCTGGGTCGAGCACAGTGAAGGCGCGGCCAAAGGGCATGTCCTTCGGCTCGCTCACGATCCGCACGCCACGCGCGCGCATGGCCTCACACTGCGCGTCGGCATCGGCCACGGCCCAGCACATCTCGACCGAGGCGTTCTCCGTGGCTTTCTCGTCGCGCTCCAGGCCGAAGCCTGACCCACCGGTCACCGCGAGCTGGACGAATCCCGGCGCCTCGCTGGCGATGTCGAGGCCGAAGTGTTGCGCGTAGAATGCGCTGGCGGCGGCGAGGTCGCGAACGTGCAGCACGGTGAAGCTGAGGGCGCCTGTCATGGTAGCTGTCTCCTTGTGAGATTTGGAGCCGGTTCCGTCTGGCTCGCCCTCAGTATCGCAGCCCGAAGTGACAGCAGTATGTCAGGAGCTCACGAGATCTAATCGGCGGGTAAGCCTCCGTGAAACTGCCCTTGACACGACGGCAGAAGCGGACTATGAGGAATAGTGGAGCGCGCGAGCGCGCCAGGCTCACGGAAGGGAGCGCTATCACATGTCATATGCCACCAATGAGGATCTGCCATCCAGTGTGCGAGCCGCGCTGCCGGTGCATGCGCAGAACATCTACCGCGAGGCGTACAATCGCGCCTGGGACAATCTCGCTGACCCGACCACGCAAGACAGCCACGAGACCCGCGAGCAGGCGGCGGAGAAGGCGGCATGGGCCGCCGTCAGCCAGACCTATGAGAAGCTCGACAACACTGAGATGTGGGGCGAGCGCGACTACCACCGCTACCTGGATCAAGCCACCGATCGGTGACAGCAGCGGTTGCCTAGTGCTCCACATGCTCACGCAGCAGCGCCTCGGCCTCCTCGGCGACCAGGCGGCGCAGTGAGGCGGGCTCCAGCACGCGGATGTGGCGACCCCAGCCGAGCAGCCACTGCACCACATCGCGCTCCTCGCGGGCATGCAATGTCACCAGCAGGCCATCGGGCGTATCTTCGAGCGCAGTGATGTGGAAGAAGCGTGACTCACGCACCCAGCGCGCCATCTCGCCGGCCACCAACGCGCGAATGACCATCTCGCCACGCGCGGGTCCACGCGTCATGACGCCCACGCCCGCCGGCCGGGTGAAGGCGCGCTCCAGCGGGATCACCTCTTCGATGCGCTCGAGCCGGAAGTTCCGCACGTCATGGCGCAGGTGGCAATAGGCGTTGAGATACCACCGGCCGCCGACATGCACCAGCCCATAGGGATCCACCTCACGTGGCTCGCCCCGCGAGAGCGCGTCACTCGGGCGGCGCGCCTGATAGCGCAAGCAGACCCGCTGCCGGGCTACGATGGCGCTGCGCAGCAGCCGCAGCTTCCCCTGCTCAGGTGAGCCCTCTCCCTGGCCCGCCTCGATGAAGCGCAGGCTCTCGCGCACCGCCTCCACATCCGCCTGCTGTCGCTCCGAGAGGACACTCGCGATCTTCCTGATGGCCGCCAGCGAGGCCTCATGATAGTCCGCGTCGAAGCTCTGCGACATCACGTCGGCGCCCAGCAGCAGCATCACCGCCTCATCCGTCGTGAAGCTCACTGGCGGCAAGAAGTAGCCCTCCACCAAGGAATAGCCACGGCCCGGCACGCTGATGAGCGGCACACCCGCCTGCCCCAGCGCCTGCATGTCTCGATAGATCGTGCGCACACTCGTCTCGAAGGTCGCCGCGAGGTCTTCCGCCCGCTGGCGCCGCTTCCCTTGCAGCTCCAGCACGATGGCCAGCAGGCGGTCCGTCCGGTTCATGGCTGGCTCAGCCAGGGCAGGCCCGGAGCCAGCGCGTCGAGGGCGGCAGCCAGAGTCTCGAATGGGGCATCCACCGCGACCTCGCGCGAGACGCCACGCGCATGGAAGGTGACCGTCGCGGGCTCACCCGTCACCGTGCGCTTCCAGTGGATTTGCCCGCCATAGGCTGCGCGCATGCCGGTGAGGCCCGCGGATTCCGTCATGGCCGCTGGCACGCGCACCGCCGCCTCGATCCACGGGATGCCCCCACCAGGGACGACCTGGGCCTGCATGCTGGCAGCCATGGTCGCGCCGAGCATGTGCAGCATGGGCTCGGGCAGATCGGGATCCCCATAGATGACGATGCCGCCAGGGGCCTCCCAGTGGATATCGGCCACCTTCGCGAAGCCCGCACGCGCGATGCCCTGCTGCGAGGGCAGGTTCAGCGGCGCCGTGCCGATGAGCGCCAGCCCCTGCCCCTGGCGCGGCAGATCGGCCCGCATGCCGAGCAGCACGTCGGGATAGAGGCCCTGGCCACGCGCCTGGGGCACCGTGGCGCAGTCATAGATCCAGGCAAAGCCCGGCGGCGCGTCGAAATCGAAATCCAGGTCGCGCAGTGTCTCGCCGTGGCGGGCCACCCAACCATAGCTCAGCAGAACACCTGGCTCGGCGCGTGACTCAGCCACATAGCCAAGCCGCCCGGCATGGATTCGCGCTTCGGCGAGACTGAGGTCGCGCGCCTGGCACGCCGCCATCGCCTGCCGCAGCCCCGCGATGTCACCTGGGGTGACCGCGCGAATGATGGCCTCGGCGGGCTCCGGCCAGGGCACGGCATCCGCGCTGAGCTCGACTGCCCACAGCGTAGCGCACACGCGCACATCAGCGCGACGGAGCGCGGCCGGTGAGCGATCCATAGGGGGTACCTACTCTTCCACGTCCGGCACCGGATTGATGCCGACCGAGAGGCGAATATAGTCATCAGAATAGCCGAAGGCGCTGCCAGGCACGCCCGCAATGCCCGTCTTGGCGAAGAGCGAGAAGACATCCTCGCCCTGGCGGAGCTGGCTCCAGTTATAGACGGTGCCGCCATCATCAGTGTTGATCTTCGCGAAGAGATGGTGCTCGCGGTTGATGGCGTGGAGCTGGCGCACGAGCTTCTCACGACGCAAGCGATAGAGGGCGCGGATGTCGTCCTCGATCTCAGGGTGGTCATGGAAGAGCTGTGCTACCGCCATATAGCGGAGCTGCCAGTCAGCGGGCAGACTCGCGCAGCTATTCATCCACGCGACAGAGAGCTGCTGCGCCAGATCGGCATCGCCAAAGACGACCCAGCCAAAGCGATCGCCGGTGAGGGTGTGCGTCTTCGAGAAGCTATTGACCAGCACAGAGCGCTTGAGCACCTCGGGTGCGCTGAACACTGCCATGCGGGCGCGGTCTTCAGCCACCTCACCCGTGCCGACATAGGCCAGGTCGGCGACGATCAACACGTCATCGCGCGAGGCCAGCACCACGTCAAAGAGCGCCCTCAGCTCGTCGGGGGAGTAGGCGAACGCGGTGGGATTGCTGCTGGCGATGAAGTAGAAGATGCGCACGTCTTCGGGCTCGAGCGCGGCGCGCAGCTGGTCGGGTGTCACCTTGAAGTGATCTTCGGCCCGCGTGACGATGCGCTCCATCCGCAGACCCATGGTCTGCACCTGCCACTCAGGCACGTTGAAGCCCGGTGCGGGGAAGATGACGCCATACTCTTTCATGTCATTGAGCGCCCTGAGGCCCTGCCAGAACTTGTTGAGACCATCGAGGGAGCCAAGGCTGACGTGAATCTGCTCGCGCGGGACGGTGAAGCCCCAGAGGCGCTGGGCGTGCGCCGCGAGCATCTCACGCAGCAGCGGGTTGCCCACGCCGGCCAGGTCATACATCCGCAGGTCCCAGCGGTCCTTGAGCAGCATTCGCTCGTAGCGGAGCATCTGGTTGCGCAGCCAGCGATAGCGCTTGCCCGTGGCAACATAGCCGCCGTCGAAATCTTCACCGGGCAGCGCCAGCCCCATCTCATCGGCCAGCGGGACGAAGCGGGCGCCGTCGAGTGTGGCGCTGATCTTGCGGGTATCCACATCGCCGATTGAGCGATTGATGACCATCTCGGCGATAATCTCCTCGGGGATGCCGCGCTCACGGCAGGTCGCTGCGAGGTCGGTCACCATGCGCGCCATGACGCGAATAGGCGCGCCACCCGCCAGCACTTTTGGGCGCGCCTCAGCGGCGGCGGCGAGACGCAGCTGCGCAACCTCGTCGCGAATGCTCTCCGCAACGCTGACACGCGTGGGAACGGTACGGATACTCACCTGCGAGACTCCTTGTGGCATCCTCACCCCAGATGGCATGAGGCTTCTCAGCAAATTGCCGAGCTGGCACGGAGGGCGCCGTTGCCCTGCCTGCCCTGGGTAGTCTAGCACCAGAGGCGACACGAGGAAAAGGGCATCGCGGCGGGCCATGCTATACTGACCATAGTCTGCGCCTCAGATGGAATCGGTGGGAGCGCAGCATGGCTCGGCGGTCGAGGAGGCAGCCGGCGACCGGCCGCACATGGCATTTCGCCCTCGCTCTAAAGGATGCACCTGCCCATGGCACGCACGATACGAACCCAGCCCGCGCCCGGCGCTCCGGCCAGCCCAGTCGCCGCGGCGCGCCCATTCCCTTTTGCCAAGGTGCTCATCGCAAATCGTGGCGAGATCGCGGTGCGGGTCATTCGCGCCTGTCATGAGCTGGGTCTGGGAACCGTTGCCGTCTATAGCGACGCGGACCGGCTGGCGCCGCACGTGCGCATGGCTGACGAGGCGGTCCACATCGGGCCGGCCCCTGCGTCGCAGAGCTATCTCAGCATCGCCAAGATTCTCGACGCGGCGCGTCAGACCGGCGCCGGCGCGATCCATCCCGGCTATGGCTTCCTCTCGGAAAACGCCGACTTTGCCGACGCCTGCGCTGAGGCCAGACTGATCTTCGTCGGCCCTCCAGGCAGCGTGATGCGCGCGATGGGCGAGAAGACCTCCGCCCGCAAGATCGCCGAGCAGGCCGGAGTGCCGGTGGTTCCGGGCTATGGCGCGGGCCTCGACGATGCTGCCCAAGCGAGGCAGGTGGCCCAGGGCATCGGCTATCCTATCCTGCTCAAGGCCGCTGCCGGTGGCGGTGGGAAGGGCATTCGCTTCGTCCACGAGGCCGAAGGGCTCGAAGCGGCGCTCCGTCTGGCGCGCAGCGAGGCCCAGGGCGCCTTTGGCGATGGCACGGTCTACATGGAAAAAGCCGTCTCGCCTGCCCGGCATATCGAGGTGCAGATCTTCGGCGACACCCACGGCAACGTGGTGCACCTAGGCGAGCGTGAGTGCTCCATCCAGCGGCGGCACCAGAAGCTG
>DASWAC010000162.1:0-7767 GCA_036391335.1 Ktedonobacterales bacterium | reverse complement strand
CGCGCGCCCAGGCTCGCATCAGCACAGCGCGGGCCGCCCTCAGCGCCTGATACGGAGTCCGTCGTTGCCGCTCGATCTCTCGGCCCCCGCAAGGCCAGCGCACGAACGAGGGACTTGAGATGCCCCGCGTGTGAGCACGTGGTCGCCGGATTCGTAAGAGTCCCGGCCGCCATGGGGAAAAAGCAATGAGCAGCGACGCGCCTCGTGGTGAGGGGTCATCGCTGCTCACGTCGCGCGGCACGACTAGGCTCAGAGCGTGTCGCCGTCTAATCTGCCTGTCTCGACCATCCACCGATAGAACTCGAGACGCCGCATGATTGCCGGAAGCTCTGGATCCTCTGTGAGCAGAGGGTTTCGCGCGGCGAATCGCATGAGGCGCTCTGCTTCCTCCTGGGTGAAGCCTTGCTCGAGCAGGTCCGCCAATTTCGCGTCTGCCGGGCGCGTGGCCTCACTGGCCTGCTCGGAGTCCGAGCCGCTCAGGATGAACGTGTTTTCCTCGGTGTTTTCCTCTGAGGCCCTGTGCTCAGGGATGTCATCTGCTGGCCGCCACATCATGATTTCATCCTCCCTGCTATCCGCAATGCATCGCATGCTGCATCAACGCGGCGCGGGGGGCGGCGCTGCCAACCCGTGTCATCAGATACTACGACCAAGGGTAGCAGAAAGTTCAACTGTGTGGCCCGACAGCCACTGACATTTCGTCCCGAGGGTCGGCCCCCCCCGCCAGCAACGCGAGCGCATTCGCAGCGTGGTCGAAGCCCATCCCCAGCGCATCAACCACCGGATAGGACGCTAGAGCAGCGGGAACATCGCCCTCGCCGACACGCACCGGAACCAGACGGTCCGCCGGAATCCACGCAACATCGTCATAGGCGTGCGGACCCGCCCGATGGCTAAAGAGCACTACCTCGATGGCAGGTATCATCCCGCGGTGCATCGCATCGAGCGTGTAGGGCCCGTCAACAGCGACCTGCCGGGCGGCCAGCGCATCATGGAACAGTGCCGCCAGTCGCATATCATCCGGCGCGGCGGCCAGGCGGATCAGGCGAGGAGTGGTGGCTCCGGCGGGCACAGGTGAGCCCTCGGCAGACGGTGCGGCGACGTCGCGGCCCACGAATGGCATGAGGAGTCGCCGCAGGGTCGGCGCGGTCTGCGCCAGCAGCATGGCATCCTCGCTGTCAAGCGGGCGGATGATCAGCAGCGCCCCGATGAAGAGCGCCGCGAAGGTCAGTCCCGCCGCGCCGAGCCCGGCCCAGCTCGTGGGACGCCAGACAAGCGAGAGCAGCATGCCTGGGACGAGCGCCAGCACGACTTTGACCATGTAGGCCACCGGGAAGTGGCTGCCGATGTAATAGCGCGCCACCCCGAGCTGGATGATCTGCGCCACCATCTGCGCGAGGCCCACCGCCAGCAGGCAGCCCGCGACGCCGAAGCGCGGGATCAGCAGCACGTCGCCGATAAAGAGGGCGCCGAGCGCCGCCCACCAGCCGATGACGGCCCACTGCGCCTTGCCCAGCACATAGATGGCTGCCTCGTGCGCGCCGCCACCCGCCAGCCGGGTGAGGCCGTTGAGCGCGAGGAAGAGGCCAAGCAAGAACCCAGCTGGGGCATAGCGTTCGCCATAGAGGCGGACGATGATGCCATAGCTGTTGGGCACACAGAAGGCCAGGAGCGGGATGCCCAACGCGACCTGGAGCTTGCAGATGGTGCGCCATGCGGTGGCCAGGTGCGGCTTATGCTTGTTGGCATAGGTGGCCGCCAGCACCGCCAGGCCCACCCCGCTGATGCCGTTGATAAAAAGGAATGTTGCCGCGTGACCCATCTCGAAGGCAATACCGAAGAAGGCGAGCGGGGTGTTGGCGTCAGCGTAGCCAAAGAAATGTGGGATGGCTACCGCAACGCCGATGCTGAGCTGGAGGATGGCGAGGGACTTGAGCAGTGAGCCGTTCGCCAGGTCGGCCAGCCACGCGCCCGCGCCCAGGCCCATCATGCTCAGGGTCTTGCCATGCGGCAGCGGAATGGTGCGCAGCCCAAGCAAGCGGATGAGCACGAAGGCGTAGATCGCCGCCGTGAACGCGCTGGGGATGGTGAGCGCCCAGAGCGCGCCGTCGGCGCCGCCACCGAGTGGGGCCACCAAGAGCCAGGCGAGCCCAACCGTGGCAAGCTGAGCCAGGCCGCCCACGATGAAGATGATGCGAGTGCGCAGCAGCGCCGTGAGCAGCGCGGCCAGCAGATTGGTCAGCCCGACGGCGACCGTGTAGCCAGCCACCGCGAGACGGTGCTTGTCGACCTCTGGGCTGCTCAGACCCTGCGCTATGCCGTTGAGCCAGTCGATATGTGGCGCGGCGAGCAGAGAGCCGAGCAGCGGAAGGGCAAAGAGGATGATGGTCGCGAAGGCGAGGACCGTGATGAGGCGAATTACCGCCAGGCGCGTCGCGACAGATGCCGCATGGAGGCGTCCCCCCTCGGCGAGCGCGCGCGGGAGGAAGACCGAGCCGGCGCTATCGAGTCCGAGTGCGGCGAGAGCCACGGCGAGGGCAGCGGGCGTTTTCACCAACTCAAAGACACCACGCTCGGAGGTGGAAAGCACGTGCGTGATGATGATCTGATGCAAGAAGAGGGTGCCAAACGTCCAAAAATTGAAGAGCTGATTCCAGATATAGCCACTAGGCGCACGTCGCAGCAGCTCCACGCCCTGTGGGTGCTCGCTAACAGCATCACTCACAACTGCCATGGCCGCTCCCCTCGCTTCACGCGCCACCGCCAGCAGCGGTCGGCTCTGGCAGAGCCAAGTGTCTCATATGGTGGGCACTTCGCCTATCCTGAGGGTACTTTGCGCGTGCGGTCC
Source organism: Ktedonobacterales bacterium (assembly GCA_036391335.1). Taxonomy (GTDB): domain Bacteria; phylum Chloroflexota; class Ktedonobacteria; order Ktedonobacterales; family JADMIN01; genus DASWAC01. Next base: position 4,919 of record DASWAC010000162.1, on the reverse strand, counting down.
CATTGCCGGCCGGCTGACGAGACGGCAAGTTGGCTTTGGGGAGTGACGCGCTGCGCAAGTCATGAGATAATGCCTTGGGCTATTCCTCAAGAGCTTCTACTCACCTAATGTTGTACCGATGACCATCCCTTGAGGAAATGCCACTATCTTAGCTCAACTATGGCTGTTGCGGTGGGAGGATGCACTCGATGGCAACCATGAAACGAGTCTCACGCGGCGAGCGTGAGCGACTAGCCGGCCCGCCAAGGATGTCGCGGGTGACTGAAATGAGCGGAGTCAGCCTGCCCAGGCTCACTGTGCCTATCACCATCGGTGTCTTGTTGGCGATTCAATCAGCGTTCATGCTCGTGCAGGTCGTGCCTACCACCATTTGGGCAGATCACGGCTATCCCAACGGTCCGATTCCCAACAAGCTTTATCCACTGGTGGCGGCGCTTTTCTATGCGATTCCCACCGTCGTTGGGCTCCTCGTGCGGCGCTGGCAGGCGGCGATCGTGCTGGCGACACTGCCCGCGTGGCTGGTGCTCGGCGCGTTCGCGGTCGGCGGCGCATTCCGCAACGGCCCGTTCTATCTGTTTCAGGACCCCCATGGCCCGGGCACTGTTGGCACCCTCGAGCTGATGGCGTTCCTGGGGGCGCTGGGCTGGCTCGCCCGTGATCTGGTCGCGCGCCTGCTCCGGAAAGGCGCCTAAGCATGGATGGTCGCGGCCCATGGATGCAGCAGGGGGCTGGCCGTTCGGGTGACTTCCCCAAGCCACCTGAGGGACCTGCCCCGCACGCTGGCGACGCGCCACGCATGCCTACTGGCTCCCCGGGGAGCCCACAGCCACGCGCCGGCGGCCCATTGCGAGCGGGTGCGCCCCAGCCATGGGCGCATTCCGGCGACCCTGCGAATGAGGAGACCATCCTCACGCCGACTCCACCAGCCCCCGTGGACGCCGAAACGGTGCTCATGCGATCGCCGACTGCTGGGCCACCTTTGCGTGCCACCCCAGCGCGCACGCTGAAGGCGTGGCAGACGCGGGTGCTCTTCCTGGCGGCACTGCTGGCGCTCGTTGGCCGCGCGGCCCTCGCCAGCGCCACATTCATGAATCCTGGCGGCGAGATCATCGGGTGGAGCAAGCCCATCGCCAAGACGTGCTCGCTATGCGTCGCGACGCTCCCGGTGACGACGAAGCAGCTGACCCCTGAGGAGTATGCGGCGACGATCGTGAGTCACATGTCGCTGAATGACCAGCTTGGCCAGATGATGGTGATGCAGTTCCTGGGCTCATATCCCTCACCGGATGCGCTGCGCATGGTGGCGGAGCAGGGCGCGGGCGGTGTCCTCTATTTTGGCTTTAATATCTCCTCCGCCGCACAGGTCACGGAGTCAACGCATCAGCTTCAGTCGGCAGCCAGCATCCCCATGCTGATCTCAGTGGACCAAGAGGGCGGGCCGGTCAACCGGTTCCGTGGGATCGTGGGCGAGCTGCCGTCCGCGTCGAGCATCACCTCTGCCGACGAGGCACGGGCGCGCGGCGCGCAGGACGCGGTCTATCTCGCCAAGTATGGCTTCAATCTCGATCTCGCTCCGGTCGCGGACGTGAAGGACCCGGCTGTCTACAATGTCCAATTTGCCGGTCGCACCTTTGGGAGTGATCCCACCACCGTGGCCCAATATGCGGGCGCCTATCTTGACGGGTTGCAGGCGGGCGCTATCACGTCGTGCGTCAAGCATTTCCCCGGTGGCTTCACCAGCAGCAATACCGACCCACATACGGGCTTGCCGACCCTCCTCAAGTCTATCGCCGACTGGCGGCAGAGCGACGTCGCGCCCTATCGCACCTTGCTGGCGCAGCACGACGTGCGGATGATCATGGTCTCGCACGAGATGATCCCGGCGATCGACAAGACCTATCCAACATCGCTCTCGCCTGCGATCATTGATGGCCTCCTGCGCAACGAGCTTGGCTTCCAGGGCGTCGTGATGACCGACAGTCTCTATATGGGCGCACTCAACGCACGCTGGTCCGTCGCGCAAGCGGCTGTGCTGGCGGTGCATGCGGGGGCGGATATGCTGATTGGGCCGAGCAGCACCCAACAGATGGCCGACATCAAGACCGAGATGAATCGCGCGATTGCCGATGGCACGCTCTCCAGCGCCCGCATCGCACAGTCGGCGCAGCGTATCATCACGCTCAAGCTCAAGATGGGCTTGATTCCCATGCCGAAGAGCGCCACCATGCCAACCGTGGCGCCGACCGTGACGGCGACTCCCGCCCACATTCGGCCGACTCCGACGCACACCGCCACACCGAAGCCCACCGCGACACCATAGGCCGACGGCTCATGCCGTGCTGAGCGCGTCCCTCTTGCCGCGGCGGGCATTCCCCTGCTGTGGGCACTGCCCTGCTGGCGTGACTCACGCCGTGCGGATGAGGGTCGTGGCCAGCTCGGGTGCGTGACGCTCGAAGCGTCGGCCGGCGAACATCGTCGCGATGGCGTAGATGCCCAGACCATAGAGAATGGCGATGGGGATCAAGATCAGCTGGAGCCAGGTAGCGTCGAGTATCAGCGGCAGCACGAGCGCTGCCGCCACCGGGGTGATGGCCGTCCATACCGCGAGGTAGGCCGCCGTGGTAAGAAGGGAGCGAAGGCAGCCCGACTCAGTGGCCACCTTGGGCTCGCCGATGCGCATCTCACGGACGGGAAGCGGCGCGAAGACGGAGACGAGGTTGCCCAGGCCGAGCGCCACCAGGATTCCCGCAGCGCCCGCGCCCAGCGCCGCGGGGATCGCCTCGCCGTGATGCGTGAAGACACCCGCGCCAATCACGATGACGAGGAGCTCGCCGCCGGCCACAAGCAGGGTCGCGAGATTCTTGCCGACAAAGACCTTCCAGCCGCGAACGGGCAGCGTCAGCAATACCTGCACGCCCCGACGCTCCAGGCCAAGTGAGTTCTGGCTGAGCGCGACCGCGGAAAAGATTGCCGGCAGCGCCGCACCGAGCACGAGAGAGCTGCCGAGCTGGAGGAAATCGCCGGCCCGGCCCGGCCTACCGCTATTGCCATAGAGGATTTGTGGCATCGCGATGAGCACGACGAGCAGGATGCTGCTGAGCAGTGTCGCCTTGAGCTGCGGATCGCGCCAGAAATAGCGCAGGTCTTTGCCTGTCACTGCCAGTGAGACCGAGGGAATGAGGGACCGCTGCGGGGCCATCACAGCGCCGGGCGCCACCTGGGTCTCGGCGCGACGACGCGTGCGACCGCGTGACTTAGCATCACTGTCGGCCGTGGTGATGCCGCGGTCAAGTGCGAATGCCCAGAGCGCCAGCACGACCGGCACGAGGGCGGTGGCGCCGGCCAGCCAGAGCACCGACTGGCCGTAGGCCTGCTCGTTGGCCAGGGTGATGGCTCGTGCGGCCATGCCGGTCGGCAGCCACTGGAGGTACTCGTCAAGCCGGAGGTTCAGGAATGACGGGAGGTTGCCGCCGGTTGCCGCGCCAGAGGCCAGCCGCCCGGCGACCTGGCTGGTGACAGAGCAGGTCACGCCGAAGAGTGTGAAGAAGATGATCGCCATATCGCGAAAGCGCCGGCTGCGCAGCATGCCCATCAGCGCCGCCAGCACTAGCTGACTGGTGGCCACGATCAGCACCCAGGCGACCAGGAGCGAGAGCGCCGTGAGCACGATAGCCAGTGGGGTCGCATGCCAGCCCACGAGCACGGCGATGAAGAGGCCGACGAGCAGAAAGGCGCTCGTATCCAGCGTGGTCGCCAGCACCAGCGCAATCATCTGCTCTAGCCGCGAGACGGGATACGTCTGGAGACGCATCACATCCAGACCTTCGTTCAAGTTGAACTGCAAGAGCGGCGAGACGACCCAGAGCAGCGCGATGCCCACCAACACCAGAAAGAGCACCTGGGTGGCATGGAACTGGTCGAGGTTGAGGTAGGCCAGCGAGGTGACGACGGCAGCGATTACGGCAAAGCCAAGCAGGAAGACGAGCTGTAGCCCCATGCCGAGCGCCGCCTGCCAGCTCCGGGTGAAGCGGCGGAGTCGCAAGCGTGTGGTGAGCCACAGCAGGGCGCGCACCCGGCTCAGGCTGAGCTGCGAGACGCGCTCGGGCGGCCGCCCTGAATTCTCGGCCTCCAGCGGGTGCGATGGCGCTATTCCAGCCATTCGAGGCCTCCCTCGTGGTGGGTCGCGCCAACCAGCTGCAAGAAGAGGTCTTCGAGGCTCGCGTCGCTCTCGCCCGCGCGGGCGCGCAGCTCGGGGATGCTACCTTCGGCGACCAGGGTGCCATTCGCGATGATGCCGACGCGGCTGCACAGCTTTTCCACGACCTCCATGATGTGCGAGCTAAAGAAGATCGTAGTGCCGCTGGCCGTCAGGTCCGTCAGGATGTCGCGGACGACACGCGAGCTGACGGGATCGATGCCCTCGAAAGGCTCATCGAGGAAGAGCACATCTGGCCGGTGGATGAGCGCCGTGGCCAGGGCGACCTTCTTGCGCATGCCGACGGAATAGTCCACCACCAGCTTGTTGGCGGCGTCATCCAGCAGCAGCGCATGCAGCAGCGCGTCGCCGCGCCGGCGAGATTCTTCCTTGCTGATGCCATAGAGCCGGCCGGCGAACTCGATCAGCTCGCGGCCGTTGAGGCGCTCGTAGAGATTCAGCTGCTCAGGCAGCACCCCGATGTGCATCTTGGCCAGCAGGGGATCTCGCCAGACATCAACGCCGGCAACCCAGGCGGCTCCGGCGGTCGGGCGGAGCAGGCCCACGAGCATCTTGATAGTCGTTGATTTTCCGGCGCCGTTGGGTCCGAGAAAGCCGAAGAACTCGCCGCGCTTGACTGCGAGGTTGAGGCCATTCACGGCAACTTTTTGCCCGAACGTGCGGGTCAGCCCGAAGGTGGCGACTGCCGTGTCTGGGGGAATGG
>DASWAC010000161.1:0-7694 GCA_036391335.1 Ktedonobacterales bacterium | reverse complement strand
TGCTCCACGCCGCTGACGGCGTGCAGCATGCCGCCTTTGGGAATGGGAATCATCATCACGCCAGCCGCCTGCGTGGCAAGGTCCGCCGAGGGCGTCTCCATGCGCAGCGCGTTGCGCAGAATCAGCTCCTCCAGCGACATTCCCGCGCCGAACTCCAGAATCGTCGAGCAGAGACCACCGATGGAGCGCCCGGCGATCTCCAGCATCCACGGGCCGCGCTCGTTGACGCGCATCTCAGCGTGCACAGGGCCGTCGCACAGGCCAATCGAGCGCGCCGCGGCCGCGGTCGTTGCCGCGATGGCGGCCTGCGTAGCTTCACTGAGTCGCGACGGCGTGACATAGATGGTTTCCTCGAAGAAGGGGCCGTCGAGCGGGTCGGGCTTGTCGAAGATGGCCAGCACATGCAGCTCGCCACTCGTCAGCAATCCCTCCACCGCGACTTCCACGCCGGGGATGAAGTCCTCCACCAGGATCTCCGTCTTCGCGGGGTCGTAGCCGTCGCCGGTGAGGATGCGCCTCAGCCGGGTGAATGCCGCGATGAATTGCTCCGGGTCATCCGCACGGATCACGCCACGGCTGCCAGAGAGCCGCATCGGCTTCACCACGCACGGATAGCTCACCTCGCGGGCAATCTCAGCGGGATCAGCGCTCAGTGGGAAGGGCCGAAAGACGGGGCACGGCACTCCGGCGGCAGACATGAGCCGCCGCATGATACCCTTGTCGCGAGCCGCCTCGGCTGCCTCGGGCGGGTTGTGCGGCAGACCCAGCGCCTCACCCGCGCGGGCGGCCACCAGGGTCGAGCTGTCATCCACCGCGATGATGGCGTCTACCTGCTCGCGCTGGGCATAGCTCACGACGGCGCTCACTGCTTCATCCGGCCTGGTGAAGTCGGCGGCCAGCGGCACCTGCCATTGCTCGGCGAGCCCAGGGGGCAGATCAATGCCTCGCGTGACAGCGACGCCCAGCCGGTCCGCTGCCGCGCAGAAGGCCTCAGCGCGATAGGTGCCGGGCGTGACCAGGAGGAGCACCTGCCGCTTGAGGTCGTCATCGGCGGGATGAGTAGTGTTCACGTTGACGCCTTTCCACATACCGTGCTCGTGCCCATCTGTGCGCTGACCCACCAGCCTGACGCATCGGGCGCGGCGAAGACCACCGGCGCGGACTCCGCCGTCGACTGGTGCCCGCGCGCCACTTCCGGACCCGCACAGCCGCCGGTGCGCACCGACCAGTCAAACGTGGTCTGGCCAGGAAGACTGATGGCGACGCGGGTCGCGACGAGCTCTTCCATTAGAGCCGTGCCCAGCGCGATCGCGTCATTGTTCTTGTCAGGTGGCACCAGCCGCACATATTGCCGCCGCGCGGAGAGCGGATAGCCACACGCGATGGCCTTTGCCCGCGGATCAGTGTTTTCCAGGACCACCAGATAGAGTGAGTCTGTCTGCGGGAGCGCGACATATACGCCACCATCAGCGGCCTCGGCAGTGGCGGGCGCGATTCCCGCCGGGCCGGGTGCATTCGAGCTGAGTGCCGCGGCCACCTTCCCATCGCAGGCATTCTCACGCAGCTGCACCGGCGTCGCGGGATCTTTCCAGGGAATCAGCTTGCCCTGATAGTAGGGGACGATGTGCGTCGCATAGAGCGGCGTGAGCACCGCTTGCCCGGCAGGCTGGCTCGAGCCCGTCGCGGTCAAGGTGGCGTGCGCGGTCTTCCCCAGTGGCGCCGCGTACCCCTGCGAGCCACATCCCGAGAGCGCCAGTGTGCCCAGCAGGCCCGCGATCATGAGGCTCGAAGCGTGCCGTCTCCTCATAGCCTCATGCCACCCCAGCCGGCATCTCAGCCGGTGAGCCGATCGCGGCGAAGACCTCCGCTGCCGTGCGGGTAAACACGACGCGTGGCCGCACGCGCTCGCGGAGCTGCTCGACGGTGATGTCATCGAGGAAGCGCTTCCCCGCGACATCGAGCATGACTCTTGGCATCAGGATGAGGTCGTCCTGGGTCATGTCGGCGCAGCGCTCGGCGATGGCGTCGAGCACGTCTTGCCCGCAGAGCAGGCCCGCCACTGTGACGAGCGGCCCGAAGAAGCCGTTCGTGACGGTGACCACCCGCACGTCGTGGCCGGTGCGCTTGCCCAGGTCGCTCGCCAGTCTCCCGATCACCGGCTGGGCCATGGTGCCGGTGATGAAGGCGATGCGCTGTGGGCGTGCGGCTGGCGTGATGGCGCGCCGCTCGCGCTGCCAGTCGTTGAGCAGCTTGCGGGTCATGCCGACACCGTTCTCGATCTGTGCGTATGAGCCATAGTGTCTGGCTGGCGGGAAGGGCTCCCCGGTGAGGTAATACCATTCGTCCGAGAGGTAAGCGAAAGGCAAGCCATGTGAGTCAGGCTCGGCGGCAAGGCGCTCTTGCCAGCCGCGCACGCGCTCGACGACCGCGCGAGCCTCGGCGACCGTGTGCTGGCGAAGCGTAGGCAGCCCTTGCGCGCGCACCATATTGTTGAACTTCGTGAGGCCGACGGGCACGACGGAGACGGACTCGACCGTGGGACGCAGCGCCGCGAGGTCGCGCAGGCTGCGATCGATCTCCTCGCCGTCATTCATCCCTGGACAGATCACGAGCTGCGTATGGCAGCTGATGCCGATGCCGCCGAGACGCTTCAGGTGGTCAATGACCTCGCCAGAGCGCGGGCCATCCACCATCTTGCGACGCAGCTCAGGGTTCGTGGTGTGCACCGAGACAAAGAGCGGGCTCAGGCGCTGCTCTTCCAGGCGCTCCCAGTCGGCCTCTTTGAGGTTGGTGAGGGTGATGAAGCCGCCGAAGAGGAAGCTGTAGCGATAGTCATCATCTTTGATGTAGAGGCTCTCGCGCATGCCAAGGGGCAGACCTCGCTGAGCGCTGTGCCGCTCTGGGAGCCCTTTCACGAAGCAGAAGACGCACTTATTGGCGCAGATGCGGATGTAGGGCGCTGGCTCCTCACCAAAGATTATGCCGAGCTCTTCGCCCTGGGCGCGCGCCAAGAGCACCTGGAGCGGGCGCTCCTGACGCTCGATGCCGAGCATGAGCTCTTCATCAGCGGCATAGAATTGGAAGTCGACAAGGTCGCGCACGAGATGCCCGTTGATGGTGCGCAGCAGGTCGCCAGGCATGACACCCGCCTGATCAGCGAGGCTCTCTGGCACGACCTCGCGCACCCAGCCATACATCTTGGGCATGACGCGCTCACTTCCCTGTTCTAGCGCTTTGGCTTCCTGAGCGCGCTGAGATGATAACGCGCGCCGTATCCGAAAGAGTATAGGACGACGCCATGTGGCTCGTCAAACCTGCCACCCTCATCGAGCAGCCATTCGGTACATTCGGGCCGCCTTTTTGACGCGGCACGCTTGGCGCGGATACGCTGCCCGCAGACGCGTGAACTACGCTTGAGTCACCCCCAGCGCAAGGAGCCTCCATCGTGGCAACCAAGAAGACCGCTACCCACCACAAGTCAGCCACCGAGGGTGTGCATGACTTCGCCAAGACGACCTATAAGGCTGACCGCGCCCTCCGCCAGATGGAAGTGCTGTCGAGCGGCAATCCCAAGCGCATCGAGAAGTATTTCCTGCGCCGGTGGGCCTATAAGATGTTTGGCCGATTCATGGGCAAGACCATCAACCGCATCTGAGTGACGTGCTCTGTCGGGCTCCTTGCCTTGACGTGCGTGTTGCGAGCTTTCACAATGTTGGCTGTGCCCTCGCGGAGGAGGGCGCCACAGGTCATGTCACGACACTCCTGGGAGGCAACGTATCTCCATGATGACAGATTTGCTCGACCTCAAGCTCGCCGGTCCTGGTGAAGAGGAAGAGGACGATGAGTGGGACCTCGAAGATGAGGATGATGAGTGGATCGACGAGGAAGACGCCACAGAGCACGCCGGCGAGCATGGCGAAGAAGAAGATGACGAGATTGAGGAGTGGGACGACGAGGACTGGGAAGGCGTAGAAGACGAAGAAGAGGCCTAGGGCCTCTTACGGCGAGGGCAGTCGGTCTGGCTGCCCTCTTTTCGTAGGCTCGGCCCGACCCTTCACCGGCCGTGCCAAGGCGGCGTACCGTTGACGTCGTGCCCGCTCGATGGGCATACTCCCCACAAGATAGGCAATGAACGGAGTGCTCCCCACACGCGAACGGATGTGCCCGCGTGGATACTCCCGCGCATACCACGCTGCTGCGCCTGCGTGAGGCGGATATCGTGCGACTTTGTGGCTTCCGGGCGGCGTCTGAGGGCATTGCGCTGGCCTCCGGTGGCGCGGTGCGGTCTGGCAAACGAGTGGGCGCGCGGCTGGAAGCGACGGTCACCCAGCAAACGCCGTGCCTGGTAACGGTCGAGCTCGGCGCCGAGGCCGCACCGCAGGCGACTCGCTGGTCGTGCACCGCTGATGCCGCGCCCGCTCCCAGTGGGCCGGGGTGCGCCCATGTGGCGGCGGTGCTCACGGTGTGGGTGCGCGCGCCGGAGCAATTTCCCGGCGATATCCCCGAAGCGCGACCTAGCGCGCCGGTTGCGCCAGCGCCGGTGGTCACGCGGCCGGCGCAGCACGAGCTGATACGCCCGGCAGGCACGCGGCGACGCCCGGCCAGCCCGAGCCTGCGCGACACGCTCGATGCGCTCTCCTCTGCCGAGGTCGTGGCGATGGCGCGTCGTGTCACCGGGGCGGACCTTGGCGAGCATGAGGCGCGGGCAAAGCTCGGCGAGGTGCTGACGAGCTCGGAGACGATCACGGCGCTGCGCGAGCGCCTGCCTGCGGAGATGCGGGAGGTCTACGACTATCTGCTGCTGATGGGCGGGTCTGCGACTGCCGGCGATCTCGATGGATTTGGGCTGCGCTCCGGCATGGACGCGCCGCGACTCCGCGAGGGCATCATCGGGCTAGCACGGCATGGGCTCGCCTTTCCCTCACCGTGGACCAGTGGCGCGAGCATGGCGAGTGGCGGGCAGGCTCCCGCTGGCTGGCGTGTGCCCGCCGAGATCCGCTCGGCAAGTAACATCTCGCTTCCGGCTGCGGTGCTACCCACACGTGGCACGGCTCAGGCGCCGGTCGTTCGGGTGGGTCGCGGCGAGCGGGTGGCTCGCGTCGCCAGCGCTACACCACAGCCGCTGCTGCATGCCCTCGCACTGATCGCCAGGGCGCCGCGGCCCTTGGGCTTGCCCCCTGACGAAGAAGATGATGAGGTGACTGCCGCCACATTCTCGCGCACTGGCTTGCCGGTGCTGGCTCCTGGTGACTTGCACGGCTCGGTGATGGCCAAGCTCGCTGCCGCCAGTGGGCTGGAGGCCGGCCTGCTGCGGCTGGCTCGACGGCTCACCTTGTGGGCGCGTCACCTGCCGGAAGGCGCGCTCTTGGCAGGCATCGCCGATCAGGCGCCCGCGCAACGGCTGGCCACGCTCACCGCCGCGTTCGAGCTGTGGGCAGGGATGCCGCTTGCCCTCGAGCTGGCGGACCTGGATGCGCCCGAGTCGGGATTGCGCCTGGCCTGCGATGTGCGTAACCCCGCCTTTAGCCTGGCTGGACTTGCCGAGGAATCCCTCGCCGGGCGGCGGTTTGCCCTGGGACTGCTGCGCGCCGCGGGCGAGGACTGGCATGCGCTCGACGACCTGCTGGCGCTGGCGTGGCGGCTTGACCCTTATTTCTTGCGGAGCAAGCAGCGAGTCAGAGCGCAGCCTACCTGGTGGCTTGAGCGCGCCGGACACGTGCTCAGAGCCGACGAGCGCGCAGAATGGCTGATGGCGGATGGGGCGGTGCTGCGTGCCCTGCTCTGCGGTCCGCTGGTGTGGTGGGGCGCGGTCGAGGTGGCAGAGGGCGACCGTCGCGCCCCGGTTGCGCTGCGCGTGCGGCCCCTGGGAAGGCTCTTGCTCGGGAGCTCGCCAGCACCGGACGAGGGCGCGTTGCGCCCCCAGCTGATGGCTGAGCACGTCGCGCCGGCACTGGGCACTTCCACCGGCATCGCTGCCCACCCCCTCGCCTCGGGTGCGGTGCTAGACGCCATTGCCTGCTGGGCGCGGCCCACAGGCATCGCCGGCGGGCGTGTGCTCTACGCGGCAGACCCCACGCGGGCAGTGGCCTCGCGCGATCTCGGCCTGCGCCCCGACTCCCTGCGGGTCGCGCTGCGGGCAGCGGATCCCCGTGGCGGGGAGCGAGCCGGCGCGCGGCTGTTGGCGACACTGGAGCAGCTGGGCAAGCGCTACGGGCACACACGCATCGTCTCTGGCTGGGCGCTCCTCGACGCGGCGGATGAGCCAATGCTGGCAGAGGCGCTGGCGGCCTTCCCCAATGCGCAGGAGCGCATCCGCCGGATTGGCCCACACAGCGTGCTCATCCATCCGGACTCTGTGGTGACGGCGTCGGCGGCGCTGGCGAAGCGCGGGCTGATTCTTCCAGGTGAGGACACGACACCATGAGCGGGCCACCCACGAGCAACACGCGATTGGAGCATGCCGTCGCCTTTCAGCGCGACCTCTATCTCTGCTGGCGTACGGCTCGCCTTGAACGCGGGTTGGCGCTCACCCGCCGGCATGCGCTGACACGCGCTCATGTGCGCACATTGCGAGCGGCGCTCGGCCAGACTGACGTCGGCGAGACGGAGCCGGAGTCGGCGCGGATGCTCTTCCTGCGTCGTTTCGCGCAACGGCTGGGCCTGTTGCAGCTCCGCGAGACCCCTCCCACCTTGCTGGCCTCGGCGCCTGACCAAATGAGCGCCTATCTCGCCAGATCATTTGCCGAGCGGCTTCGACTGGCGACGCGGCTTTGGGTGACCGGCGCGTGGTGGCCCGACCAGCCGGGGACGCCCGGCGAGGCGCCGCGCCTCATGGCCCCCGCCGCGCCCAGGGTCGCGCTGGCGCGCCGGCGATTGCTCGACGCGCTCGTGGCACTGCCGCCCGGCAGCTCGGTGCGCATCCCGCCATTGCCGCTGAGCCGCCGTGGGGTGCGCCGTGATGAGGAGCCTGATGATGGCTATGAGGTGGCCAGCGCCGAAGATGCCATGACGGTGCGGGCGGCGTTGTTAGGCCCGCTCTGCTGGCTTGGTCTGGTGACTGTGAAGGAGTGGAGCGGTGAGGCTGCCGACGAGCCACGGCTCTGCCACACGAGCGGAGCGCTGGCCGCGCTGCGCGGGGACGCAACGCTTCCCGAGGCCCATGGACGCATCGTCATCCAGGCCGACATGACGGTCACCGCATTTCCTCCGCTGACCGCCCCGGCTCTTCACGTGCTGGATTCCAGCGCGGAGCGACAGAGCACCCAGACGACGGTGCGATTCGCTATCACGAGGCGCTCCCTGGGCAATGCGCTGGCCTCTGGAGCTGAGCTCGATGACCTGCTCGCGCGTCTGCGAGCGCTCACCGACGCTGAGCTGCCGGACGTGGTGCGCACGCGCCTGAGTGACTGGGCGCGGCAAGCCAGTCGGGTGCGGCTGATACGCTCGGTGGATGTGCTGATGGTGGAGCATCCCACGACCCTCGACGCCCTGCTGGCCGATCGCGCCGCCGCCGGATGGGTGCTGCGACGGCTGAGCCCCACCACGGCGTTGCTGGCGGAAGGCCGCGCGAGCCAGGCGCACGCCTGGCTGCTGAGGCGAGGCGAGGCGCCCGCATGGGAGCATGCGGGGACGGCAGAGCGCTGAAGCGAGAGGGCACAGTGCCTTGACGTCGTGGATTGCTGGCTTCTACACTG
>DASWAC010000160.1:0-1672 GCA_036391335.1 Ktedonobacterales bacterium | reverse complement strand
CCTGCCACCCTCGAAGGCTCGGCGCATCTGCCCGCGCACGCCGGTGAGATGTATGCGCTTCCAGCCGATGGGCTCTACCTGAGCCCCACAGCCGAGGCACAGCTCGTGGGCATGGTGGAAGGCAGGCTGATGAGCGAGCGTGAGCTGCCGCTGGCCTATGCCGCGGCGACACCGTGCTACCGGCGCGAGGCGGGATCAGCCGGGGCGGCCATGCGTGGACTGTTGCGGCAGCACCAGTTCGAGAAGGTGGAGCTCGTGCGGGTCGCGAGGTCTGAGGATGCCGAAGCTGAGCTGGCGCGCATCCTCGCCGACGCCGAGGGACCGCTGCGCGCGCTGGGGCTGCACTATCGCGTGGTGGCGCTGTGCGCGGGTGAGCTCCCCTTCGCGGCTGAGTGTGCTTACGATATCGAAGTCTGGCTGCCGGGTGAGGCGCGCTTCGTCGAGATCTCGACGGTGAGCCTGTGCGGCGAGTTTCAGGCGCGTCGCCTCAACGCACGCTATAAGCCCGCCGGGGGAAGGGCTACGCGGCATCCGGTGACGCTGAACGCGTCTGCGCTCCCCATTGGCCGCACGATTGCGGCGCTGCTGGAAGCCGGGCAGCAACTCGACGGCACGGTGGAGCTGCCGCCCGCGCTGGCATCGCGCGTTGGCGCGCCTGCGCTGAGCCCACGCTGAGGCCACCCACCGGCACGAGTGACTTGCGGCGCGAGCCAGTGCTAGCATACACTATCGGGCGGAGGGATGGCAGAGTGGTCGAATGCGGCGGTCTTGAAAACCGCTAGGTGAGAGCCTCGTGGGTTCGAATCCCACTCCCTCCGCCAGTAGAAAAACTCGGGCTCCGCGCCGCTGAGGCAGGGAGCCTGTTTCGCGTGTTTGGGGTCGTTTGACCCCGTTTTTGACCCCAAAGCAGTCGAAGCGTATTGGCCCGTCTCTAATTGCTCTTTCCCCATTGCGGCAGCTGTTCTGCTGGTCGAGCTCTGTGGGTACCAAATGGGGGGAGCCAGAAGGTGGTGGAAGGATTGGAAGCTCTCAACCTCCAGGTGCAAGCGCGAGGGTTCACCGCGACACCGCCGCTGCCGAAGGTGACCCTCACGCCGGTGGTGAAACCCTAAGCGCACAGGGGTTCGAGGAGTAGCTGCACCAGTGAGCGAGGATCCCTGCCGCACGTCCCATACAGACCCAAAGAGGGCAACTGCGGTAGCCAGCCACCAATGTGTCCACCGGGCTCAGCCGGCGCTTGGAAGCGCCGGCTGTTCTGGGAGGTACCGGCAGGGCTTTGAGCGACATAGAAAGGCTCCTTGCGTGAGGGAGTGCACCAGCATCTCACTCACTCTACCTCCTCGCATCCTTCCCGCTGCTTGCTCCCCTCCATTTCGCCACCAGTGTCAACCCTGGCAACAACCCGCGCAAAGCGAGTGCACGCTTCAGCAGGTACCACGTACTCCTGTTGACTCGACACAGCTCCACGCCGTCGCCGGAATAGTCGCGACTGAACTGCTGAATCTAGTGGGCATTGGGGAGATAGAGGGCTAGTTTCGTCACGCCCTGGCCATCCACCGCATAGGTGGACGCTAGATGGTAGCTCGTCTGGACTTCCTGATAGATCCCCGCAAGCGTGCTATCAGGCCCCTCGGAGAACCAGCTCTCCCATACCACCGCCCCATATTCATGC
>DASWAC010000159.1:0-3278 GCA_036391335.1 Ktedonobacterales bacterium | reverse complement strand
AGACAGCCCTGAGACTGGCGCCGCGACCACCCCCGCCACGCCAGCGCGAGAAAATCCCTTCGCGCCGGTGCAGACCTTCTCGAATGGGCAAGGGCCGCGTGGCTATCGCGGACTCGAGCGGGTAGATAGCGGCAACATCCTGCTCACCCAGGTGGACAAGCTGCTCGACTGGGCACGCAGTGCCTCGCTGTGGCCGGCCACCTTTGGCCTCGCCTGCTGCGCGATCGAGATGATGTCGACCAGCGCCTCTCGCTGGGATATCGCGCGATTTGGCGCCGAGGTCTTCCGCGCCAGCCCGCGCCAGGCAGACCTCATGATCGTGGCGGGCCGCCTCTCGGTCAAGATGGCTCCAGTCCTGCGCCGCATCTATGATCAGATGCCAGAGCCAAAGTGGGTCATCTCGATGGGCGCCTGCGCCTCGTGCGGTGGTGTCTTCAACAACTACGCCATCGTGCAGGGGGTGGACAAGGTCATCCCGGTCGATATCTACATACCTGGCTGCCCACCGACGCCAGATATGCTGCTGGACGGCCTCAACCTGCTTCAGAAGCATATCAAGCTGCATATCCCCAACCCACCCGATCCGCTCAAATTCTCTGGCATGACCTACCTTGGCTCACCAGACTAGATCGGGACGGATACCATTTCATGGCTCAAGAGAATCAGCAGCCCGCGAGCATACATCCCGCCGTCGCATTCGTGCGCGACCGCTTCCCCTCTGAGGTGATCGAGTCGAGTGAGATCCGTGGTGAGGCGACGCTCGTGGTCAAGCCCGAGAGCATCGTGCCCGTCTGCCTGGCGCTGCGCGACGAGCCTTCGCTGCGGATGGACATGCTCTCGAGCATCACCGCGGTGGACTGGCCCGAGCGCCTGCCGCGCTTCGACGTGGTCTACCACCTGCTCTCACTGCCCACCGGGCACAACGTGCGCCTCAAGGTGCGTGTGGGCGACGATGAGACGCCGCACCCAGAGGTGCCGTCGGCGATCCTGGTGTGGCCGGCGGCGAACTGGTTTGAGCGTGAGGTGTGGGATCTCTTTGGGATCACCTTCACGGGGCATCCCAACATGCGACGCATCGAGCTCCCGGACGATTGGGTGGGTCACCCACTGCGCAAGGATTATCCTCTGACGGGCTTCTCGCTTCCAGAGCCGCAGTGGGGCGGCCAGGTGCCCGCACCAGCGCCAGGCGAGCCAAAGACGGGTCGCCGGCCGCTGCGGGTCATTCGACCGGACAGCACACGCAAGTAGCGCGTCACGCGAGGTAGAGGGTGAAAAGGGCATGACGATGTCAATGGGCGGGCCGAGGTCCTTGGATGTGGACGAGAGCGAGCAGCTCGACGAGCGGACTCGCCGCGATGCCATGACCATCAACATGGGCCCCCAACACCCCTCGACCCACGGTGTGCTCCGGCTCATCCTCACCCTCGATGGCGAGACCATACTCAAGGCAGAGCCTGAAGTTGGCTACCTGCACACCGGCATCGAGAAGACGGCCGAGAGCAAGAGCTATTTCAAGGCGCTCGTGGTCACCGACCGGATGGATTACCTCGCGCCGCTCGCTAACAACCTGGGCTACTCTCTCGCGGTGGAGCGCCTGCTCGATATCGAGGTGCCGGAGAAGGCGATCTTCGCCCGCGTTGCCCTCGCCGAGCTGCAGCGCATCGCGAGCCATCTCGTGTGGCTCGCCTCGAGTGCGCTCGACCTTGGCGCACAGAGTGTCTTCCTCTACTGCTTCCGAGAGCGCGAGATCATCCTCGACATCTTCGAGTTGTGCTCTGGTGTGCGCATGATGACGAGCTACATCATGCCTGGCGGCTTGCAGGCCGACCTGCCTCCAGGCTTCGACACCCAGGTGCGCGCGTTCCTCAAGCTCTTCCCCGACCGCCTGCGCGAATACCATGGATTGCTCACCAATAACCAGCTCTGGATAGACCGGACGAGAGGCGTCTCGGTGCTTTCGGCGGAAGACGCCGTCGCCTTTGGCTGCACCGGTGGCACGCTGCGCGGCAGCGGGATCGCCTATGACGTGCGCAAGGTCTATCCCTACAGCGGCTACGAGCGCTTTGACTTCGATGTGCCGGTGGGCACCAATGGTGACGTGTACGACCGCTATCTCGTACGGATGCTCGAGATGGATCAAAGCCTGCGCATCATCCAACAGGCACTCGACGGCATGCCAGAGGGGCGCTGGGCGGTAGATGATCCCAAGGTCGTGGCGCCACCCAAATATGAGATCTCGTCGAATATGGAGTCGCTCATCCACCACTTCAAGCTCTATACTGAGGGCTATCGCGTCCCCGCCGGCGAGACCTACCTCCGCACGGAATCGCCAAAGGGTGAGCTGGGCTTCTATCTGGTGAGTGATGGTGGCCCGCACCCTTATCGTATGCACGTGCGCGCGCCCTCGTTCGCGAATCTGCAGGCGCTGCCAAAGATGATCGAGGGCAGCCAGCTCGCGGATGTGGTGGCGGCCATTGGGAGCATTGACATCGTGCTCGGAGAGGTAGATCGTTAGATGATCACGGAGACGCTCCGAGACGGGCTACGCGAGATCGCCAGCCGGTATCCTGAGGCCAGATCGGCCATGCTACCCTGCCTGCACGCCGTGCAAGCCGCTGAGGGGCGCATCACCAACGAGGGCATCGCCGCGGTCGCGGAGGCGGTCGGCGCGAAAGCGGATGAGGTAGAATCCGTCGTCTCGTTCTACTCCATGTATTCCACCAAGCCGCAGGGCAAGTATGTGATCAAGGTCTGCACCAGCGTCTCGTGCTACCTGCGTGGCTCCGATGATATCCTCGCTCGTCTTCAAGAGAAGCTGGGCATCGCCCATGGCGAGACCTCCGCCGATGGGCGTTTCACCCTTGACATGATCGAGTGCCTCGCCGCGTGCGGCATGGCGCCCGCCCTCCAGGTCAACGGCCAATTCGTCGAATGCCTCACGCCTGAGCGGGCCGACCTGCTCATCGAGCGCCTCTCGCGTGACGAAGAGCTGGGCGACCTGGCGAGCACGTGGCGGCTGACCCCGCAGGGCACGTTTACCACCGCACCGGATAGCAAAGGGCGTGATTCCTGATGGCGCTAGACGCGACGGCCAATATGCAATACCCCTCTTCACGCCAGCCGGAATTTCCGCGTGTCGTCACCGAACATTTCGAGGTGCCCGGAATCGATCAGATCGCCGTCTATCGTGATCATGGCGGCTATGCCTCGCTGGAGTCAGCCTTGAAGACCTTCGAGCCCGAGGCGCTCGTCGAGGCCATTAAAGGCTCGGGCCTTCG
>DASWAC010000158.1:0-3537 GCA_036391335.1 Ktedonobacterales bacterium | reverse complement strand
TCGGCATGCAGCCGTCCCACTTCGACCCCAAACGCTCGGCGCGCCCGCCACGCCAGCCCAGCAAATAGCCGCGTCACGTCATGCTCGTAGAGCCAGTCCAGGGTCCATCCCAGGCAATCGTTGTTGAGGTCCTCGGCCATGATCCCGGGTCCCAGCAGGGGCTCCACTGGTTTGTCCGCGAAGAACTGCGGGACCAAATATATTCGCCGACTCCTGAAGCCGAGGCCGTTGAGCACGAGGACCACCGTTGCCGTCCCCTGCATCGTACGCCGGAATGCCTCAGACACCAAGTAGCTCCCCTCGCCCATTGAGTTCCTGCTGCGGCATGCTACTGCGGTGAGTTCTCCTCCAGCATGAGGTGGTAGCCATTCGGCGTGCGGGCGTGCAGTACACGATATTTCCAATCCTCGCGCGGGGTGACCCACTCTTCGCGAAATGCTACCCCAGCCTCGGTGAGTCGCGTCATGGCAGCAGCGATGTCTGGGACGCCAAATTGCCACCGCAACACACGGTCAGCCATCTCAGGGGTAACGTCCTTGTCGTGCTGGATGCCGAACTCGATGGGGCCATGCGCCAGTGCCACGAAGGTCGGGAACTCGGGCCCCTCGTAACTTACAGTGAAGCCAAGCGCAACGTAGAAATCCCGCTCGGCCTGGAGGTCCGCAACCTGGAGAATCGGAACAAGTCGGTCATACAGGAGTGCCACTGGCGTTCCTTTCGTCGATGCTCATGTGCTGGCCCAGTTCCTGGACCAGACGATTGCATACCGTCTGTTTACTGCACCCACTGTTCAGTATGCCATGAATATGGCTCGTTCACCCCACCAAGAATCCTTGTGATAGGTCAATCCAAACTGCGGAATGGGAGGCAGGGCGTCAACAACACTGAGATTGCCAACCGGCTGGTG
Source organism: Ktedonobacterales bacterium (assembly GCA_036391335.1). Lineage (GTDB taxonomy): Bacteria > Chloroflexota > Ktedonobacteria > Ktedonobacterales > JADMIN01 > DASWAC01. The sequence goes on along the minus strand of DASWAC010000158.1, from coordinate 2,630 downwards.
CTCAGCCCCAAGACCGTGCGCAACCACGTGTCGAATATCTTCAGCAAGCTCCAGGTCGCTGACCGCGCCCAGGCGATCATCCGCGGGCGACAGGCGGGCCTGGGCTAGTCGCGTGTCTATGCCAGCGCGGGATCTAGCTCCGGCGTGACACCAGGCGCAGGCTGGCGCATCGCATAGAAGAGCAGCACGACACCGAACGCGGTCAGCACGGCCCCGGCAGGGAAGATGGCGGGAATGGACCACCGGGTCACCAGCGAGCCCACCGCCGCGCCCACGATGCCCGCGACGTTGACCGGCACGTAGGAGAAGGTCATCACCCGTCCGCGCTGCTCGGCGGTCGCTGATCCCGAGAGCAGGCCAAAGGAGAGCGCGAAGGTCGCCGAGAGGGTCGCGTTGAGTGCGGCCCATAGGCAGCCGAAGAGGATGAGATTATTCGTCAGCGCGGGCAGTGGCCAGAGCAGCACGACGACGATCATGAGCACCCGTAGCGTGCGCCAGAGTCCCTGCCGGTCGGCGACGAGCCCCAGCGCCGGGCTGAGCACCATCGCGACGAGGCCGCCCACGCCCAGCACCACGCCCACCGCTGTGCCCAGGTGTCGCTCATCTGGATAGAGGCGCCTGACCGCGAGCGCCATATAGGTGTTTGCCATCATCCAGCCGGAAAAGCCAAAGAGCAGCGCCGCGAAGAGGCCACGCAGTCGAGGTGAGCGCACGACGAGTCCCACCGCGCCAAATGCCATGCTCATCAGCGAGCCGCGATCCGTGCCCTTGTGGGTGTCGCGGTATCCGAGCGCCATGGCCAGCGTCACCAGCAGCATGACGATCGTGTTGATGAGGATGAGCATACGCACCCCGTAGCCATCTACGATAGGGCCACCCAGCAGTGGGCCGACGAAGGCGCCGACGGCGGGTGCGCTATTCATGATGGAGAGCGCGAAGCCCTGGCGTCTGGTGGGAACGTGCTCGGTGAGTGTGGCGATCATGAGGCCGCTATTGCCGAATGAGAACGCCTGCACGGTGCGCGCGAGGACGAAGACCCAGACGTTGCCGGCGGCCACGGCCAGCAAGCCTGCAAGCACATGCGCCGCGAATGAGCGCACGATGATGGGCTGGCGAGCGTATTTATCTGCCAATGCGCCCCACAGGGGGAGAAATGGGAGCCCCAGCCCGATACTGATGAAGACGATCGCGCCCGTCCAAAAACTCACGTCTTCCGGCCGGACGCCGATCTTCGTGAGATAGAGCGGGGTGAAGGCACTCATCTGGCCCCAAAAGCTCGCCTCGAAGAAGCCCGCGATGCTATAGAGGACGAGCAGCCAGACCCAGCTTTTCATCCACGATGGCCGCTGTATGCTCACATGCATAGGATGCTTGTTCCCCTCCCTTGCAAGAGGGTAGCATAGCGCACAGTCTGTTGACACGCCAAGTGGGCCAGTGATACACTCATTCGGGCCAGCAAGCCCGGCCCCATGCGCCAAGGTAGCTCAGTCGGTAGAGCACAGCACTGAAAATGCTGGTGTCGGCGGTTCGATTCCGCCCCTTGGCACCTTTTCTTGCGAGTGTGCCCGCTTTCAGTGCGCTTTGGGCCATGGGGCACAGCCAACTCGGAAGCGGGAAGCCCTTGCCACCGAAGATAGATTCACGCCCTTCGCGACCGCGCACCTTGCAGCGTTACCGCGTCGAGCAATTCGCGAAGCCACGCACCTTCGCCATGGCCGGCCTCCTCATCGCGCCGTTTCTCGCGCTGGTGCTCTGTGTCTCGCTGCTCACCTCCATCGTCCGAGTTCCCTCCATGCCGCTGTTCACGCAGCCGGGCGTTTCCAGCGCCACCGCCCCGCGCCCGCCCCTCATCGCGGCGACGACCGCATTCCTCGAAGACGCCGGCACCGGCCAGGTGCTCTATGACCGCGGCGCGAACGACGAGCGGGCGATGGCCAGCACGACCAAGGTGATGACGGCGCTGCTGGCGGCGGAGCGGGGGAACCTGGATGCCACGATCACGATAGGGGCAGATGCGGCGGCGATGGTGCGCCCGCAGAGCTCGAACATGGGCCTGAAGGCGGGCGAGCAGCTGACGCTGCGTGAGCTGCTCTATGGCTTGCTCTTGCCTTCCGGCAACGATGCCGCGGTGGCCATCGCGGACTCTATCTCCGGCAGCCAGGCGGCCTTTGTCGCGCTGATGAATCAGCGGGCGCAAGAGCTTGGCATGACCCACACGCACTATATGAACCCGCACGGGCTCGATGATGTAGGGCATTACACCTCGGCGCACGACCTGGTCACCGTCTCGGTGGCCGCGGTGCAACATCCCGAGCTGGTCGCCATCATGAGCACGCTGGCCTACACGATTCCCGCGACGGCTACCCATGCAGAGCACAAGCTGGCCACGGGCAATGACCTGCTCCCTGGCGCTGGCTCAGCCTATCCCGGCGTGATTGGCGTGAAGCCGGGCTATACCGGCGCGGCGGGCTTCACGATGGCGTTTGCCGCCAAGCGCGATGGGCATCTCATCGTGGGCGCGGTCATGAATGATCCGTCGTGGCAGGTGCGCATTGGCGATATGCGCGCGCTGCTCGACTGGGGCTTCACCCGTCTCGGCATCCCCGCCGCCGGCCCTGACCCGAAGTATC
>DASWAC010000157.1:0-2590 GCA_036391335.1 Ktedonobacterales bacterium | reverse complement strand
GGCAGGTGAAGTGTGGAATTTACCGTCAATAGCAACGCCGGCAAGAACGCCGAGCACGGTTGGTACCGCGATCGTCATCCCCATCAGACCAATGATAGCCAGACCACCCCACACACTGGAGTCTGGTTTGCGTTCGTCGGGGGTCTTCATTGACTAACCACTTCCTTACGCATACCAGAAGGAGTATACCATAGCTGCTTCTAGCATAACAATGAATTAGGACTGCCCATAGGATTCCTTTATGCATCTGGATGCGCCGTGAGCAGCCCGGCTCATGAGGCGGCGCGGCCCCAGGCGAGATTGGCGTTGCCAGTGGCGGGAGCGTGGCCGCCTCGGACGCTGATCGACGGCGTGTGCGCGCTAGGCAGTCGGCGGGTTGGCCTGCCCGCGGACCGGCCCATATGACGGCACGCTGCTTCCAGGCACGCTCGTTCTCATGCCGGTCGGGTCCAGGGCGACGATGATGGCGTCTACCATCGTCCCGCTGGGTGGCGGCAACATCTCCTCGCGTCCCTCGTGCCAGGCGCGCACCGTGGCGGCCACACGCGACGCGGCCTGGTCGGTGCGGCGCAGCACCCATGGAGCGTCGGAGTTCTGCTCGAGATAGGTGATCATGTTGTTCATGCTGGCGGCGATGCGAGCGAGTGTCGCGGTGCGCAGCTGGGGCACACGTGCCCGCAGGTCCCCATGCTCGATCTGCGTGAACACATGCAAGAGGTGGCGCACATCTTCTTCCATCTGATACGAGCTTTCCAGCTCTCGTCGCTCCGCCTCGGCCAGCTCTTCCGCATAGTCCGCGCGGCGCATCTGCATCTCGATGCCGCGCACCCAGAGGAATGCGACGATGGCGAGCATGAAATGCAGCGCGATGGGCCGCACCAGCAGCGAGATAGCCTGCTGCTGCACGCTGGTGTAGAGCTTGGCGTCTTGAATGAGGTTCTGATTATGCGGCTGAATGAGGTAGTCGAGCACGATGGCGAGTGAGTTGACCCCCGCGACGATGAAGGCAGAGACGCGCGGCAACACCGTGGCCGCCACAACGACGGCGACCGCCATCGCGTCGTAGTTGGGCAGCTCGCCCATGGTCAGACCGATAGGGCTGGCGATGGTGCCGCCGAAGATGGCCGCGGTGACCAGCGCGACGAGCATCACACCCGCCACGGTGACGAGCCCGGCCCGGTTGAGTGCCACGACGAGGATGATGCCGATGGCAAACAGGAGATAAGTCACCAGCGCGCGAGTGTCATCCAGGGCGATCGGCGACACGATGAGATCAGCGATGAGCAGGCCCAGACAGAGCCAGGCGATGAGGTCGCTGCGCCGGGCCAGGTTCTGGCGCTCGAGTGTGCGACGTGAGATGTAGGGACTGATGCTGGCGATGCGCAGCCAGAAGTTCGGTCGCCGCAGAGGTGGAATTGTCGCGCGCGGGAGAGGATTATTGCCAAAGAAAGGAGATCGCATGCCCGGCGTCCTTTCGCTGTGCCAGCACGATGACCATGCGTTCGATGACCATGCATTCAACGAATCCGGTGGAGAAGATATCCCTGGGGCGCGCCGCATCTCTCACCGCGCCGGCCGGTGGGGGCCAGCGGGCAGCGTCGTGCTCGATGATGCCAGACAGTGGCCAGCCCTGTCTAACAATTGGCTAGTGTATCACATGGCGATAGGCGAGCGGCATGGCCGTGGCCGCTGGTCAGCCGCGAAGCGCCGCCAATGCCGCGTGGTAGCCGCACATGCCGTGCACGCCGCCTCCGGGTGGGGTGGCTGAGGAGCAGAGAAAGAGGCCCGGCACAGGAGTCGTATAGGGATTCGCGCGCAGCGTGGGCCGTGTGAAGAGCTGGTCGAGGGTTTGCGCGCCACCGTTGATGGCCCCGCCAACGTAGTTCGGGTTATAGGCTTCCATATCCTGGGCGGTCATCACGTGCCGCGCGAGAATGCGTCCGCGAAAGCCAGGGGCGAACCGCTCGATCTGCTGCTCGATCGCCTCGGAAACGTCCGCAGGAGAGGCATGCGGTGTGTGGCAATAGGCCCAGAGCACGTGCTTGCCTGCCGGAGCGCGAGTGGGATCCCACTGGCTGGGCTGGGCAACCAGCACGAGCGGCTGCTCGGGCATGCGGCCTTCCCAGGTGGCGCGCTCAGCCGCCGCGATGGCCTCCCAGGCGCCGCCGAGATGCACCACACCGGCGCGGGCGCACAGCTTATCAGTCCACGGGACGGGACCACTAAGGGCGTAGTCCACTTTGCAGGCGCCCATGCCATAGCGATAGCGTGAGAGGGCCTGGCGATAGTGTTGCGGCAGTTTCTCATCCGCGATAGCCAGCAGCTGGCGCGGGGTGACATCCAGCAGGGTCGCGCGTGCGGGGGGCAGGTCGCGCAGGCTCTTCACGGTGACGCCGGTGATGATCTCGCCGCCCAGGTCACGCAGGTAGGCCGCCATGGCGTCGGTGATGGCACGTGAGCCGCCGCGCGCGAAGGGCCAGCCATCCACATGCGCCAGCGCGGCAAGGATCATCCCAAATGCTGCGGTGGGCAGCTGATCGAGCGGCACCATGCCGTGCGCGGCCAGACCTGCGAAGAGGCCACGCGCCTG
>DASWAC010000156.1:0-2136 GCA_036391335.1 Ktedonobacterales bacterium | reverse complement strand
CGGGAAAGGATAGCAATCCGCACGACTGGGCCTCGCTTCTCTTTGGGCTATGCTAGGCGGCGGCGCGCGCCACCGGCGTCATATTGACCTCGAGCCGCCGACCGCCGCGCAGCAAGGTGAGGTGAACCTCACCGGTGCCGCTCTTGGCCAGGGCATGCAGCAAATCGCTGGCATTCACGATGGGCTGGTCACCCACCGCTAGCAGGATATCACCGACGAGCACCCCGGCTGCTTCGGCCGGACTCTCGCTCTCGACACCGGTGACGACCGTGGCCGTCTCGGTGGTCAAGCCTTGGCGAGCGCGCTGGCTCTCAGGCACGGCCACCGTCACCAAGCGCACGCCAAGCTTCACGCTAGGCAGCTGCTGCTCGCCATGCGCCAGAAAATCCTGGACAGTGCGGCTGGGGATGGCGAAGCCGAGGCCGCCGCCAACCATCGAGTTGATGCCAATGACCCGGCCCTGGGCGTCGGTGAGCGGGCCACCGGAGTTGCCTGGATAGAGCCGGATGTCTGCCTGGATGACCTCGGTGCTGAGGAAGCTGATTCCCCGCCGGGGACGATCACTGCGCCGTGTGAAGCCGGCCTCCTCGGGCTGGGGCGTGCGCGCCGAGAGCACGCCAATGGTCATCGCGCCCTCATGCCCCCAGGGATTCCCCACCGCCACGACGATCTCGCCGACGCGCGGGGCCGCGGAGTCGCCGATTTCCGCCGCGCGCCACGTGCCACCGGTGACTCGCAACGAGGCCAGGTCGCGACTGGGATCCACTGCGAGCACGGTCGCCGGATAGGTGGTCTCGCCACCGATGGCACGCACCAAGATGTTGCCACCACTGGTCGCGCCGACCACGTGGGCATTCGTCACGATAGTGGCCGAGTCGCCATTGGCTTCCCAGACCACCCCGGACCCAATGGCCCGTCCGCCGGCCAGCACCTGCACCGCGCTGGCCCGCACTCGCTCCGCCAACGCCTCGGCATCAGCCGAGAGCGCGAGAGAGGTTGTCATATCTCTAGTGTCCTGTTCTGAAATTACGGGCGCTCGCCGACAGTCACGCTGACATCCTTGGGCTCGCCACCGCGCAGCACGCGCAGCGTGACGGCCTTGCCCAGCTTGTCTGAGCCGAGCGCGGAGCGCAAACCCTCGACATCGGTGGCGGGCTGGCCATCAACGCCAATGATGATATCACCGATGAGAAAACCCGCTTGCTCTGCCGGGCTGTTCGCCTCGATGGTCATAACCAGCAGGCCAGTGGTCTGGCTGAGGCCGGCGCGCTGAGCAAGCGTGGGCGAGATGGGCGACTGCTGGGTGCCCACGCCCAGGTAGCCACGGCGCATGCGGCCATGCGTCAGCAGCGTCTGCGTCACCCGCTGCACCGTGCTGGCAGGCAGGGCGCTCGCGCTATGCCGGGTGAGCTGTGAGCTGACCATGCCGACGACATTGCCGGCCAGGTCGATCAAGGCGCCACCCGAGAAGCCGGGATACATCACCACATCGGCAAAGATGACCCGCTCGAGCTCACCACCGCCCGCGGTGCGCCGTGGGCCTTCGATGGCGCTCACCGCGCCAAACGAGACACGCGGGCCATCGCCGGTGGGGCGCCCGGCTGCGAGGACCAGGCTGCCGATGCGCACGCCGTCCGCCGTCGTCGCGGGGGCCACGTCGGCGCTCTCGGTGACACCAGGCAACCGCAGCACGGCGATATCCGTGCCGGGATCACGCCCGGCGAGCTGAGCCACCACCTCGCGGTGGTCGGGCAGCGTCACCTTGATGTCTTCCTCGCGCTCGACGATGTGATCGGCGGTCACCACCACGAGCTCACCTGACTCGCTCTTCCAGAGGATGCCCGTGGCGCTCTGGCGGGGTCTGGCCGCAATGGTGACCAGGGAATGCGCGGCCTTTTCGACCGCGTTGGCGATCTGATCTGAGAGGCCAGAGAGGCTGTCTTGCTGCGTCATGTTCGTGAGATTTCTTTCTTTTGGCGTGAGACCGTCTCACGCGTATCACCTGGCACTAACGATATCCCCACGGTCAGCCACTCGCCCCCCTCGTTCGCCCTGCCTCGCACCTGCCCGACCTGGCAGGTATCGTGGTCGCCAGTCTGCCAGGCCGGCATGCTACACTGGGCGCGGAAAGGGGCC
>DASWAC010000155.1:0-6936 GCA_036391335.1 Ktedonobacterales bacterium | reverse complement strand
TCAAGCGCCAGTTCGCTGACGCCCTTACCGCGTGATTCGCTCCCGCCGAGTGTAGGCTATTTTCATGCGCTGGGATGGCGCTCCCCGCGCCATAGGACGTTCTTCAGGAAGTGTCGGAATGGTGTACAACCTGGTGGGATTGTGGTTACGGCGAGCGGATTCCGCAGCCTCGCATCACCTCAGCCGTGCGCCGCACGACTCCGCGCGACCAGCCATCCCACCCCCAGCGCCAACGACCAGCCGATGGTGTCGAAAAGTAGGTCGCGAGCATCCCATACGCTGGGTGGCCATGCCTGCCGCGCGAGGATCTGGACGGCCTCCTGACCAAGGGCCGCGAGCGCCATCAGCCCCGCATAGCGCCATGGATGCCACACGAGCGCGGGAAACACCAGCAGCACGAGACCACCCGCGATGAGGAAGAGAGTCGCGTGCCCGACGGCATGGTCGCGCGCTGTGCGGAAGACCTGATCGAAGAGCGCGGCATAAGCGGGCCAGACGTCGGCGAGCCAGTCGAATGGAAAGAGCACCAGGATGGCCGCCAGACTCAGCATGCCAGCCATGCTGAGCAGCCGCGTTGAGAGGCGCTTGGGAGCGGGGACAGCGGGCATGATTTCTCCTTGCTTGCGCAGGGCAAGATGTCGCGACGCACTGGGCGCAAGCATAGCCGATCCGTCATGCCATGCCTCATCTCTGTGTGCGCCGGCATCCGCACACGTCTGCGCATGGAGTGCATACGCACGTGCGCCAGCAATGAGCAGGCCGGGCCTACCCGGCAGCCGGTGATACGATAGGTGAGACGGCATTCGCTGGCACGACTGAGAAAAGGTGGCGCTGTGGCTACGACTCTGGGCGGCACAGAGCTCTTCGCGCTCTTGCTCGTGCTCTCGATCGCCGTCTCGCTGGTGGCGTATCGCCTGTGCTTCCCCTACACGCTGGCGCTGAGCCTGCCTGCCGGGCTACAGTACCGTAGTCAGATCCAGGTGATAGTCTATAGAGTAGTGCTGGTGACTCTGGTGGGCCAGGGCGTGCTGATGCGCCTGCTGCTGCCGCGCTGGAAGCTAGCCGATTCCGCTGCCACCCAGGCGAGTGCCTGAATACCCCTGAGATCAAAAGGATGACCCACTCATGAGTGCACCCGCGTCGCTCCCAGAGAACTACTATGCTCACACCCTCAGCAATGGCCTGCGGCTGGTGGGGCAGCGCATGCCGAGCCTGGCCTCCATCACTTTTGGCATCCAGCTTTCGGCAGGCATACAGCACGAGCCGGCTGAGCAGCTCGGACTGACGTACCTGCTCTCTGATGTCATTTTTCAAGGCACGAAGACCCGTAACGTGCGCCGCCTCACCGAAGACTTCGAGGAGATCGGCGCGCGACGTGGCGGCGAGGCTGGCGTGGAGTTCGCACGTTACAGCGCCCAGATCGTCGGCACGAAGCTCGACCGCGCTCTGGAGCTGATGGCTGATGTGATACGCAATCCTACGTTCCCAGACACTGAGTTCGAGCAGATGCGCGCCGTGCAGCTCCAGGATATCCGTCGCCGTGACGATGAGCCTATGCGCCGCATTTTCGACCTGGTGCGCGAGAAATTCTATGCCGGCACCAGCCTGGGCCGCCGCGCCATGGGCACCACGGATAGCGTCAGCGCGCTCACCGCCGAGAACCTGCGCGATTTCTACGCCGCGCACTACTATTCCAAGGGCTCGTTGTTCGCCATAGCCGGCAATTTCGACTGGGACGACGTCGTGCGCCGTGTCGAGAGCTATTTCGGCGATTGGCAGGGCGCGGGGCCGGGCGCGCCGGTGGAGACGCCCGCGCCGGTGAGCTCCGTCGAGATTGAGCTGGTGGAGGGCAACCAGGAGCACATCGGGATGGCATACCCCTTCGTGAAGTATGGAGACCCCGACTATTACGCCGCGAATGTCATGATCGAGATCTTCGGCGGTGGCATGAGCTCACGCCTCTTCCGCGAGGTGCGCGAGAAGCGCGGCCTGGTCTACTCCGTGGCGGCTATGTTCGCCCCCAACGGCACCTATGGCGCGGGCTATATCTACGCGGGCACCACCCCCGAGAAGGCACACGAGACGGTGCAGGTGGTGCTGGATGAGATGCGCGCCCTGGAGCGCGATGGCGTGACGGCTGACGAGCTGGAGCGCGCGAAGGTTCAGCTCAAGAGTGAGCTCGTCATGCGCGCCGAGAGCAGCGGCGCCCGCATGGGCGCCCTGTGCCGCTCGTGGTGGTTCGAGGGAAGGGCGATTCCCATCCATGAGATTGCTACGGCTATTGATGCGGTCACCCAGGAGCAAATCCTCGGGCTACTGAAGCGCTTCCCGCTCACGCAGACACTCGTCATTGGCGCGATTGGCCCGCGCAAGCGCGAAGAGCTGATTGGCGATGCGCTCACGCCGGCCGGCAGCTGAGTCGCGACGACCGGGCTGGATGACGCAACTTTTTGTCCCTTTTTGCGTCATTGTAGTGTCACTATCGAAGGGACCGGTTTGTTGCGCCCGCCAGGTGACGTGGCTATACTGAGAGGCGCGACGGACTCGGGCAAGCTATCCCAGCAATGGATGGCTGTGGAGAGGATGACACCGGGCATGGTATGCCAGAATTGTGGCTCAGAGCGTGTGGGCGCTGACGGCGTATGCGCCAACTGCGGCTGGTCAGCGGACACCGCCGCCTCTGCCTATGGAACCAAGCCCGTCCAGACCGTGGGCGCGAACGATCTGGGCGCGACCCGTGAGTCCACTGCCTTTCCTCGCGGCCCTCGCCCAGGGATGAACCTCCCCGGCACGAATGTGGCCGGCGGCAACCCAGGCCAGGGCTTGCTCTCACGCTCCGCTGCGTCAGGCCCATCGGGACCATCCACCCCTTCCGCGCCACGTGTTGACACGCCGGACCTCATGGCCGATGACGACCTCGACGAAGTTCCGCCGGAAGACGAGATCGAAGATTTTTGCGGCAACTGCGGAGCGCCGATCCAGCATGGGCGTACCTTCTGCGGGAAGTGTGGCGCGCCTGTCACGCGCGGCGGAGTCGGCCAGACGACGGCCAGCAGCCGCCACGTCGCATACGACATCCCCCCGCCGTGGCGTCCGGAAGATCGTGAAGCGCCGACTCAGCTCGATATCCAGGCCTCAGGTGGGGCTGCGCAGGCGGCGACTGGCCTCACGCCACAGCAGCGCGCCATCCGCATTGGCCTGGGCATCCTCTGTCTGCTCGGCAGCCTGGTGACCGCCGTGCTGGCCATCTTGCAGCTGGTCAGCGCCGTTGGCGGCAAGTAACGGGTGCGATGGTCGCCAGTGTCCTCCACCTATGCGGGCTGCTGCCCATCATCGGCGCTCTTGATGGGCTCGAGCGGGGCGACTGGCTGGTAGGGAGTGACATCCTCATCGTGAGCGTCTGTGTCCGCCTGTTGGGCCATCGCCGGTGAGCTTGCTGACGCCCGCGGAGTGGGCCCTGCGGTCGGCGGTGGCGTGCCCTCGGCTGAGATGCCACTCTCGTCAGGCGTTTCCTCGTCGTCGGCAGCACCCGCGGTGACGCCCTTCGCCCCGGCAAAGACACTGCGTGATGGCGCGGCATCATCCTCGCCCCAAGAAGGCTCTGGCTGCGGGTAATAGCGATAGAAGCGCTTGCCGAGCAGCCAGCCAAGGCGGCCAAGACCTGCCGCCACGAGCGCGAAGACGACAACGTTGATGAGGACGAAGACAAGAGTAGACTGGTTCGCCGCGATGTAGATGAAGCTGAAGAAATTCGCGCCGAGAAAGCCTGCCACCACACACGCGAGGATTAACCCCATTAGGCAGCCGAGATAGCCGCCGTTCGTGGGCCAGTCATATCCCGGCGGGGTTGCCCCCTCGGCCTCCGCCTCGCTCGGGCCTGCCTCAGCAGCTTCGACGTTGGCATCGCCCGCCATATCGTCAGGCGCCGGGGCTTGTTCCATCTCGCTCACTGGTGCGTTGCTCCTGGGGATGGCCGCCGCCTCACGCGGGCATGGCCGCCATCTCAGATTCTAGCAGACACGCCACTCACGCGTGCCATCTGGAGCAATGAGCCCTCAAAAGGTGCCGAACTGCCGATCTCCCGCGTCGCCCAGCCCGGGACAGATGTAGCCACGATCATCCAGTCGCTCGTCGAGGGCAGCGATATAGATGGTGACATCGGGATGCGTCTCACGCAGCCTCTTGAGGCCATAGGGCGCGGCGATGAGGCCGACATAACTCAGCCGCGGCACATTGTAGCGCTTGAGCACGCTGATCGCGTCTATCGCGGACCCGCCCGTCGCCAGCATGGGATCTACCGCGAAGCATTCCTGCAGATTCTGCGCACGGAAGAGCTGATTGTAATACTCGATAGGCTCCAGCGTGCGCTCATCGCGACGCAGCCCTAGATGCCACACCTGGGCGTCTGGCAAGACCTGCCGGAAGCCATCAGCCAGACCCAGCCCGGCACGCAGCACCGGCACGACACCCACGCCACCCGCCAGGCGGGCGCCGGTGGTGGCCTCCAGTGGTGTCTGCACTGGCTCGACGACTACCTGCAGCGAGGCAGTGGCCTCATAGGCCAGCAACGCGCCAAGCTCGCGCACCAGGCGATAGAACTCCGGGTGTGGCGTGTCCCGGTCGCGTAGCATCGTCACCTTGTGCGCGACGACTGGGTGACGCGAGATGTGGACTCCCGGCAGGCCCAGCACCTCGTCACGCGCGGGCTGCGCGACACCGCGCATGGGATATTTCGCGCTATCATCTGGCATGGCGGTTTCCTCCCGATGGGATCCATGTTGCTGTCCGCCGCAGTCTCGCACATGGGGCCACAGCGGTCAAGCGTCGCGTGCTCAGCACGCCCGAGCGAGCCATCGTGGCGGCCACTCTGGGTATACCAGTCGCCCCGGCGATGATGGCCGGCAAGCGCGATGCGTATCACCTATGGAAGGATGTGATCATGACGCTCATCTTGCGTGAGGACGACGTGCGGGCGGTGCTCACCATGCCCGACACCCTCACCGTGCTCGACGCGGCCTTCCGCGCAGACACCCGCAACGTGCCGCGCACTCGCATCGTCATTCCCCCGGCGCGCGGGGTGCTGCACGTTCTCTCTGCCTATGTGCCAGGCATTCCCGGCGATCCACTCGCCGAGGGGCCAGGCTTGATCGGCCTCAAGACCTACGTCGGCGTGCCGGGCAAGGTTCGCTTCGCCATCCTGCTTTCTGACGCGGGCACCGGCGAGATGCTGGCCATCATCGAGGCGGACCTGCTTGGCCAGATGCGCACCGGTGGGGCTTCGGGTGTGGCGACACGGCACATGGCCCGGCCCGATGCCACGAGCCTCGGCGTGATCGGCACGGGTCAGCAGGCGCGCACGCAGATGCGTGCGGTGGCCGCCGCGCGCGAGGTGCGGTCCGCCCGAGTCTATGGCCGCGATGCCGCCCGGCGCGAGACCTTTGCCACCGAGATGGGCGCGGCGCTTGGCATTCCGGTGGCAGCGAGCGAGACGGCCGAGGAGGCAGTGCGCGAGGCGGACATCATCGTCACGATGACGACCTCATACGACCCGGTGCTGCGCGGCGAATGGCTCAAGCCCGGCGCACATGTGAACGCCGCCGGGTCGAACTGGGCCACTCGACGTGAGGTGGACGATATCACCGTGGAGCGGGCGGCGGTCGTCGCGGTGGATGACGTCGAGCAGGCCAAGCTGGAGGCCGGAGACCTGATCCTGCCAGCCTCACTGGGGCGCTTCGAGTGGTCGCGAGCGGTCGAGCTGGCCGATATCGTCGCCGGAAAGACCACAGGCAGGCCCAGTGCTGACGCGATCACTCTCTTCAAGTCGATCGGCATTGGCGTCGAAGATATCGCGGTGGCCGGGCTGGTCTATCGCCTGGCGGTCGAGCGCCGGCTCGGCGAAGTGCTCCCCTCCTTCTTACCCTAGCCGTCTTCTCGTGGAAGGATGCTCAAGGATGCGTGTCGCGGCACTTTCAGGCTGCCTCTGCCTCCTCCTCTTGCTCGCCGGCTGCGGCGCTGACACCGGTCTCTGGCAGGCGCTCAACTCGTCTGAGCTCTTCGGGGGCATCAGCGGGAACGTGACATGCCTCGTCCCTGACCCACAGCTTCCTCGGGTCGCGTATGCCTGCACCCGCAATGACGGCGTGCATCGGGTGGTGGCCGACACGCCCGGTGTTGGCGATTTGAGCGTCGGCATGGCAGCGCATTCCACCGTGCGCGCCATCGCCACCGATCCGGCTCAGCGAGGTGCCGTCTATGCCGCGACTAGCACTGGGCTCTACCTATCAACCTCTGCCGGAGACTCGTGGACGCCGCTGAATGGGCCGCCCACCAAGAGTGTGGTGAGTGCGCTTGCCGTGAGCCCCAGTCTCGGCACGATGCTCACCGGCACCGGCGACGGAGGCATCCTGATCAGCCACGACAAAGGCGCCAGGTGGTATGAGCCCAGCCAGGGACCAGCCTCTGGCCACGCGGTCACACAGCTGCTCTGGGATGAGCCAGGCCATGCCGCGCTCGCGCTCACCGATGTTGGCGAGGTCTATCGCTCGGCGGACGCCGGTGACACCTGGCAGCCGCAGAGCGAGGGGCTGGATCAAGGCACGCAGGTGCGCGCACTGGCTCTCGCCGGAGCCACCATCTATGCGGGCGCCTCCACCGGGCTCTTTGCCTCCGCCGATGCCGGGCAACACTGGGCGAAGCTGCGTCTCCCGCTCACCGGCGAGATCGGCGCGGTGGGTGTCTCAGGTGATGGAAAGACCGTGCTCGCCGCCAGTGGCGCCCAGGTGGTTGTCTCGCAGAATGCCGGGCAGACGTGGGCCTCGGTCGGCGGCCCCACGGGAGCGGTGGTCGGGCTGGTGACGCAGCTGCAAGATGCCAATCACCATCCGGTCACCATCGCGCAGACCACTACGCTGCTGCGCTATCCCGGCCTCGGCGGCA